>JAQGKJ010000848.1 GCA_028290165.1 Bradyrhizobium sp.
CGGCAGGCTGCGGCATCGACCAGCGCGATCGAGAGACCGCCGGCGCCGCTTGCCAGCACGGCGATATGCTTGGCGCCTTTTGCAAATGGAACGCCGCGCGCGCGGCCGGACAACGTGCCGTCGGCGCCAACGGAGATACGGTCCTTGGGGTTTGCGGGTGCCACCGTCATCGGCCCCTCGGGGGAGGCGATCTTTGCCTGCGCCAATAGCCATCCCGCCAGCATGGTCTCGGCGAGCGGCACCGCTATCGCAAAGCGGCCGGCGGCGCTCAAGACGCTAAAACCTTCGGCCATGCTGGCGCCCGAGCCGCCGCAATCCTCAGGCACCCACGACAGCGGCAGGCCGGCCTCCGTCAGTGCCTGCCACAGCGGCGCCTTCCACGCGCCTTGCTTGTCGCGGTTGATGGTTTGCGGGTCGGCGAGATCCGAAAAAATCTTCTCCGCGGTCTCGGCGACAATGTTCTCACTCTCCGCCACAGCGTTCCTCGTTTTCTACGTCGCACCCATCCCGCCTGCGCCGTTCGGCCCAATCGGGTGCGGTGTTTTCTTGCACCGCATGATGGGGAAAAGCCACTGCCATGACAAGCGCCTGTCTCCGCAAGGTGCCCTGCGGTGACGGTATGAAGCTATTGGCCGGCATGAATTCCGCGCAACGGAGTTTTGCCGATTTGCGGGCATTTTGCCGCGCGATGTGCTAGATCGCCGCGAGAGCGGGTCAGCCAAAATCACATGAGGAAATACAGATGTCGAAGGATGGTTTGTGCGCGATTGTAACGGGTTCTGCGTCGGGTCTGGGGGCGGCGACCGCTGCCATCCTGGCCAAGGGCGGCGCGCGCATCGTCGTCAACTATTCCTCCAGCCAGAAGGAGGCCGAGCAGACCGCCGATCTCTGCCGCGCGGCCGGCGGCGAAGTGGTCGTGGTCCAGGGCGACGTTTCGCGAGACGAGGATTGCAGGAAAATCGTCGCGGCGGCGGCTCCCTGGGGACGTCTCGACGCGCTGATCAATAATGCCGGCACCACCAAGCACGTGGCGCACGGCAATCTCGACGGCTTGTCCGCGGAGGATTTTCAGCGGCTGTTCGGGGTCAACACCATCGGCCCGTTTCAGATGGTGCGGGCGGCGCGAAGCCTGCTGGAAGCTGGCGCGAAGGAGTCGGGGCGCGCCTCAACGGTGGTCAACGTGTCGTCGGTCGCCGGCATCAGCGGTGTCGGCTCCTCGATTGCGTACGCCGCGAGCAAGGGCGCGCTCAACACCATCACCTATTCGCTGGCGCGCGCATTGGCGCCCCTGATCCGCGTCAATACCGTGTGTCCCGGCTATATCGATACGCCCTGGTTCACCAAGGGCCGCGGCGAGGAGGCCGCCAGGAAGGTGCGGGATTCCATCATCGAGAGAGTGCCGCTCAAGGTCGCATCATCCGCGAACGATATCGCGGCGCTGGTGTGTTTTCTCGCCACGCCGGCGTCGAGCAACATGACCGGCGAAGTGGTGCGGATGGACGCCGGATTGCATCTGGTGTCGTGAGAAGGCATCTGGCTTACGAGATTAAGCCGTCATTGCGAGCGCAAGCGAAGCAATCCATGGCTCATCGAGCAAGGCGGCCAATGGATTGCTTCGTCGCGTTGCTCCTCGCAATGACGGGGAGGGTGACGGCGCTGCGCCGTCACTTCCCGCCCGGATCGGAAATCACCCGGCTCGCCACCAGCCTGTTCCAGATGAACAGTACCACCAGCGCGCCGATGGTCGCGGTGATGAAGCCGGCGCCCTGGTCCGGACCGTAATGGCCGATGGCCTGGCCGATAAAGGTCGCAAGAAACGCGCCGGCGATGCCGAGCACGGTGGTCAGGATGAATCCGCTGGGATTGTTCGGACCCGGCGAAAGCAACCGCGCGATGATTCCCGCTACGAAGCCGACGATGATGACCCAGATGATGCCGCTCATTGCTGTCGTCCTTTTCCAAAAAGCAGGGTTTCATAAAACTGACGATGGGCCGCGCGCCGCCGGATGGCGCCGCGCTGCCCGCCGGCATCAAAGCCGGCCCGATAGCTCGTTTTCGCTCGGCAGCCGTCCGTCCGGCGTCAGGTGATTGATCACGTTGGGCAGATGCTGGCTGAGACCCGAGAGCAATTCGTCGCGCGGCAGGCCGCTCTGCGACATCAGGCTGTTGATCTGGTCGGCGCCCAGCGCCTTGGCGAGGTCGCCGGGCGAAATCTCCTTGTTCGGGCCGTTGCTCACCCATGAATTGGCGGCATCGCTTTGGCCATTCTGTTGAAACTGCTTGAGCAGGTCGCCGAGCCCGCCTGAGATCACGCTTCCTGCCGCGCCGCCCGCAAGCAGGCCGCCCAATCCGCCCTTGAGGACGTCGCCAAGCCCACCTCCCATTCCTCCACCGGCCGAAGTGCCAGGCGCTGGCGCTGGCGCCGGGCTGGCGCCGGACTGGTTGGCGGTGAAATGCTTGACTGCCTTCCAGGCGAGCAGTCCGAGGATCGCCATGGTCATCGGCGACATTCCTCCGCTGCTGCTTTGCGCGTTCGGATTGCTGGGACCGCGCGGGCCCTGCTGCATGCCGTTGAGTACGTCGAGTAAACCCATTGTTCTCTCCTCCCGCATCCAGCCCGGCAGAAAACATAACGGCGGCCCATGACGGTTACAAGGCGCGCGCCGTCGGGGTGGTGTTCACCTCTCCCTGCGAAGGGCGGGGCGAGGGAGAAAAAAGTCTGCTATCGATGCTCGAAATGAATGGATTGAACGACGGAATGATTTCGGAAAAACCGATCGGCGTGGCGGGGGCCGGCAGCATCGGCTGCTTTGTCGGCGGCATGTGTGCCGCCGCCGGCCGCCGCGTTGCGTTGCTGGCGCGCCCGCGCGTGATCGGCGAGATCGAAAGCCATGGGCTGCGGCTGACGAGTTTTGAAGGCCTCGACCACCATATCGCGTCAAGCCGGTTGACGCTGTCCGAAGATCCCTCGATTTTTACTGAGGTTGGCGCAGTGCTGGTGACGGTCAAAAGCGCCGATACCGCCGAAATCGCCGATCTCATTGCAAACCACGCTCCCACTGATGCGGTCGTCGTCTCCTTGCAAAACGGAATCGGCAATGTCGCCGTACTGCGCGCGCGACTCCCCAGACGGCGCGTGCTGGCGGGCATGGTGCCGTTCAATGTCGTAGCACTGGGCGAAGGGCGATTTCATCGCTCGACCTCGGGCGATATCGTCATCGAAAAAGACGACGCCGCTACCGCCGATCGGCTTTCGGTGGAGGGCTTGAGGATGCGCCCGAGCTCCAACATTGCCGGCGTGCAATGGGGCAAGCTCCTGGTCAATCTCAACAACGCGCTCAATGCGCTCGGCGATCTGCCGCTGCGCCAGCAACTCGCGCAGCGCGCCTGGCGCAGGCTGTTCGCCGACCAGATGGCGGAGGGCCTGGCGGCGATCAAGGCCGAGGGCATCAAGCCGGTGTCCTCGACGCCGGTGCCGGCAGGCCTGACGCCGCATCTGCTGCGGCTGCCGGACGCGGTCTTCGCGATGTTGCTCGGAAGTACGATGAAGATCGATCCCGAGGCGCGCTCCTCGATGTGGGAGGACCTGCAGCGCGGCCGGGCCACCGAGATCGACTATCTGCAGGGCGTCATCACCGCCATCGCCGACCGCCACGGGCTCGAGGTGCCGCTGTCGCGCCGCATCGTGGCGCTGATCAAGCAAGCGGAAGTTTTGGGCAAAGGCTCGCCGGGGCTGACGCCGCAGCAAATCCGGCCGTAAAACCCGCCTAAGCGTGGTTCGCGTCCGCCTGAGCCGAACCGGATCCCGCCTTGAAAAGGCAACGATTGCGGAAGAATTTGGCTCAAGCGGCGATGCGCAATCGGCCGCGCCGGGAGGACCGAAAATGAAACGATTTTTCGCGTTGCTTGCGATTGCCGCCGTGGCGGCTCTCGGCGGCTGGGTTTTGACGGCGCCGGCCCGTGCCGCGCCGCCGACGGTCACGCCTTCGCCGGGTTACGACGCCAGACTGCAGCAGCAGCAACAGCGCGCGGCGCAGTCCTATTACGAACCGGGAGTACCCGTTGTCAGGCCCCGGCGTCATGTGAAGCGGGCCCACCACAGCGCGCAATAAAAGCCTGACCAAAAAGACAAATGCCGCCGCGTTTCCCCGTCAGGCTATTTCTGTTTGCGCTCTTTCTCTGTCTTGGTTTTGCCGCGCCGGTCGAGGCGTCCGACTACGCCGGCGCGATCAGCGCCTATCGCCGGGCGCACGGTCTGCCCGCGGTGAAATCGGACAGCCGTCTCGGCGCGGTCGCGCTGAAACAGGCGCGTGCGATGGCCGCAAGCGGCGCCGTCAGCCACAGCGCCGGCGGCAATTTTGCGACGCGGGTGGGGCCCTTGCGCAAATCGAAAGCTGCGGAAAATATCGGCGCAGGTTTTATCAGTTTTACAGAAATGCTGAAGCAGTGGGAAGACAGTGCCGGCCACCGCCAAAATCTTTTGATGGCAGGCGCCCGCCGCGTCGGCATCGCCTCGGTGGACAATCCGAAATCGCCGTACCGGAAATTCTGGGCGATGGTGATCACGGATTGATCCCAACGCCGTCATTCCGGGGCGAGGTGAAGCCTCGAACCCGGAATCCCGAGATGATGGCGCGAGATTCCCCGATGCGCAATTGCGCATCTGAGGTTCGCGCTCGCGCGCGCCCCGGAATGACGAAAAAAACTTAGCCGCTTCGTTCGCTGGAACAGCGGTCGGCTTCAGCCGCCCTTCGCCTTGCCCTGCGAAGAGCCAAACAGCTTCTTCAGATCCTTGATGCCTTCGGAAAGCCTCGGCCACTCGCAGGAGAATGAGCCCCGCGCGCAGTTCTGGCCTTTGGCGCGGGTCCTCAAATCGTTCGTGGCCGCCTGCGGCTTGTTGGGCGCCTCGACCGGCACCGGCACCTTTTCGTTTCGCAAGGAAGCCTGCTGCAGTTGTTGCTGCTGTTGCTTTGCCGTGAACGCCTCCGCGATGCTGTTGCGTCGCTCGCGGTCGAGAAAGGCGGTATATTGTTCGTCGATGTGCTTCTGCTCTTCCGGCGTCGGGTTCGGGCCGGCGATATCGAAACTGCGGTTCTGCATGAAATCGAAATAGCTGTAGCTGCCGCCGGGCTTGCGTCGTCCGGCAAATTTCGCGTTGCAGTCGGAAAGCTGCGAGGTTCTTTCTTCCCTGGTCGCCGCCTTCTCGGCCTTGTCGGCACATTCCTCGAAGTCGACCGGCGCGCGCGACCACCACTGTGCCTGCGCGCGCGAAGGGTGCAGCACAATGCTGCCGGCAAGGGCTGCGATCAGCAGGAGGGAAGTGCGCGGCTCGATCACGGATGATTTTTCCAAGGGCACGATTCTAACAGCGGTTCCATGCGACGCAATTTGCGCCAATTGTCGCCATTATCGTCCCTCTTGTCACCCCCGAAAGTCAGCGAATTTTCGCGTGGAAGTTGCGAGCTTTCCTCTCGCCTGTGACGGCAGGGACACAGCCGCGGGCGCGGCGGGAGCCAAAAACAAGGCGCCCAGATTTGGCCTAGCTTTAGGCGCTGATTGGGCGGCGCTAGAGAAGGGAGTTTTCCGTGCGCGAGACAAAAATCCTTTCGCTTCTGATCTTATTCGCCGCTACGTCTGCTTTTGCACAGCGTGCGCCCGAGCCTGACCTATCGTCCACCGATAAAGAAATAAAATCCTTCGAATCAGCGAAAGTCAGTCTCGCTGAGGCGATAACGGTTGCGGCGAAAAGACACCGGGATGCGAAGGTCGTGGAAGTGAGTTTTGACAGTCAAGCGGGCCAGTTGGGCTACAAGGTGAAGACATATCAGGACAACAACGTATGGGAAGGCGCCGTCGATGCCTGGACGGGACAAGTAATCGGTGAAGGGACGACCACGCCGGTATCCAAACTTGACGAGGAGGACCAACTCGAGCTGGCGGGCTTGCTGAAGGCTTCAATCGACCTTTCCACGGCAACCGCTCTGGCAGAAGAAAGAGGTTCTGGAAAAGCCATCAGCGCGGGCCTTGAAGAGATAAACGGCCGGATCGTTTACGAAGTCACCATTGTGAAGAACGGCGCAACCACCAAATTTGTGGTCAATCCCAAGAGTGGTGAGATCAAATAAGGGCCAAATCAGAAGCTGCCCGAAAAATAATACCTGCGGAGCGGTAGGGGGCTCATTGGCGCTGTGGCTGCGGCGTTGCCCGGACTGGCGATCAGGCGCCCGCTCTGGTATGGAATTTCCAAGCGCCCGCGCCCGCGGGTTCTTCGGTCCCGTAGCTCAGCCGGATAGAGCGACGGTTTCCTAAACCGTAGGTCGCATGTTCGAGTCATGCCGGGATCGCCATTTTTCCAGAGGGTAAGCGTTTCCAGCCGCTAAGCACGCTCAGGCCTGCCGTCGATAACCTCGGGCGGTTCGCAAAATTGCGCGTCTCAAAACAATGCAAAGCTGCTCAACATCCTCGGCAGATGCTGCGCAGGCTTTGATAGACCGCGTCGTCGTCCCGTCGCATCTGCTGCAGCGATTCCATCGTCCTGGTGTCGGCGGCCGGCTCAGCCTTGCGTTTGGCGGCAAGCTCAATCTCCTGGCGCTGGTAACAGGCTTCGCGATCGGCCTTGGCCTGGATGAACCGGCATTGCTCCACCGCCGCCGGCGCGGGAGAAGCGCCGATCATCAGCGCGAGCACGACGGGTACGGGAAGCCGGCTTGCCGCTGCCGCCGCTACACGGAACTTACCCCTGACATGCATGCTGCCGATCCCGCTTTCTCGATGATCATGTTTTGCTTTTGAGCGGACGTTCAACCCTGGTACAGCCCCTTGTCGCGCGCCTGGCGGATGGCGAGGCCCGCCAGCAGATCGAGCATCGGCGTCGAAAGGGCCGCCGCCCTGGCGAACGCCGCCGGCGCTCTCACCAGCGCATCGATCTCCATCGGGCGGCCGAGTTCGTAGTCCTGCAGAATCGAAGGCTTGTGATTGGGAGCCGGTCCGGTTCTGGTAACGCGTTTGACCTCGGGGAAACAGCTTTGAGCGATGCTGTTCGCCTCGTCGAGCAGGCGCGGCACCACATCGCGCAATGCCGGATCGTCCCTGACACCCCTGGCGGTTTGCCCGGTGATCAGACACAGCACCGACATCGACATGTTGGTCAGGAGCTTGGACCATATCGCCTCCCTGATCC
This sequence comes from Bradyrhizobium sp., assembly GCA_028290165.1. The sequence continues at coordinate 7,181 of JAQGKJ010000848.1, forward strand.
GCGGCACCGGCGGCGATCTGATCGAGGCTTCCTCGAGCACGGCTCTCAGCCGTTCGATCCGCACGCCCTCACGGTCATCGCACTCGCCGACCAGCAGCATGTTCCGGTCGGGTGAAAGATTCGCGGCAATTCCGGGCTCGACGACCTCGTTCGACGAAAAGATCACGCCGCCGATGATCCGCTCGCGCGAAACCATCGCCCGCAATCGTCCGCCGGGATCGAGAAAGCCAAGCTCCGGCGGCGGCGGATGATCGGCGGCGATCCCGATGTCGTACCACCAGGGAATGCCGTTCTGGGCGAAGACAATCGCCGTGTCGTCATGGAGCAGGGGCGGCAACCCGGTGACGAGACCGCCGAGCGAATTCGCCTTCAGTGTGCTGACGACAACATCCTGCGGACCAAGCGTCGCCGGGTCGTCGGATGCCTTCACGCGCGCCGAAAATTCGGCGTCGCCCACGCGAAGCGTCAGGCCCCTTGCCTTGACCGCTTCGAGATGCCGCCCGCGCGTCACGCAGGAGACGTCATGCCCGGCCAGCGCAAGGCGCACCGCAAAATGACTGCCGACGGCGCCCGCGCCGAAAATGCATATACGCATGGGGGTAATGCTCTGTTAGAGACCCGACGATCTGGAATCCAGTTTCCACAAGCTTGCCGCCCAGTGCAATCAGGTTATTTGTATGCGTTCACCTCGTCGCCGGCTTCTGAGGCAGGATCAGGCCGTGCCTGCAGGGATATAGAGTCGGCAGAGGGAACTCACTGCCATTGCCGAGACATCGAGCCAATGCTTCAATCCAAATGGCCAGATAGAACAACGAACGTCGGAGGAAGCTGAATGACCGGATTTGCGCGGCTCGTATTCGCGGGCCTGCTGGCGTTGACGGCGGGCGCGGTCGCGTCCTCCGATGGCCGTTGCGAAGAGCTTTTGAAAGCCAAACTCGGCGTGCTGCGGCTGTCGTCGTCGGCGCCGGTGTTCATCGCCCAGGACAAGGGCTATTTCCGCGACGCCGGGCTCGACATCGAACTGAAATTCTTCGATGCGGCGCAGCCGATCGCGGTCGCGACCACTTCGGGCGATATCGATTTCGGCATCACCGCCTTCACCGCCGGGCTTTATAATCTCGCCGGCAAGGGCACCCTGAAGGTGATCGGCGGCATGAGCCGCGAAAAGGCCGGTTATCCCCTGATCGGCTACTTTGCGAGTAACAACGCTTATGCCGCGGGACTGAAGACGCCAAAAGATATCGCCGGCAAACGCGTGGCGGTGACGCAAGTCGGCTCCAGCTTTCACTATTCGCTGGGATTGTTGGCCGACAAATACGCCTTCAAGCTCGCCGACGTAAAAGTGCTGCCGCTGCAGTCGCTGTCGAATGCCGCCGCGGCATTAAAAGGCGAAACCGTCGATGCCGCGCTGTTGCCGGCCTCGACCGCGCGAAAACTGATGGACGATGGCGGGGCAAAACTGCTGGGCTGGGTCGGCGACGAGACGCCGTGGCAGTTGGGCGCCGTGTTCGCCTCGCCGAAAATATTGACCAACAGGCTGCTGGTGACAAAGCTTCTCGCAGCACTTGTTCGCGCCGACCACGAATATCACGATGTGATCCTGGCCGCGGTCACCAAGGGCAAGGCGCCGATCAACGAAGCGACAAAGCCGCTGCTGGAGATCATTGCCAAATACACCAACCTGCCGGTCGAGCAGGTGGTCGGCAATTGCGCCTATATCGATCCTGACGGCAAGCTCGACGTCAGGAATGTCGGCAACCAGATCGAGTGGCTGCAGGAGCAGGGTTTCGTCGACAAGGGATTTGGTGCCGACGCCATCATCGCCAGGGATTATGTGAAGCCGGATTGATGCTGATGCCAATTGAAGCCGTCATTGCGAGCCAGCGGGTCGCGCGAATGCGCGCCCGATGACAGGCTCCGCGAAGCAATCCAGAGCCCGGATGAAACACTATGGATTGCTTCGTCGCTTTGCTCCTCGCCATGACGAAAGCCTCTTTCGTCATGGCCGGGCTTGTCCCGGCCATCCACGTCTGCCTTGCTGCGGTACTTTTAAGAACGTGGATGCCCGGGACAAGCCCGGGCATGACGGGGGCGAGCTAGAATGAACTTCGCAAAAGGAGACACCAGATGGACCTGATCGCCCACCATATCACTCACCGCTTCGGCGCGCTCGACGTGCTCGACCGTGTATCGTTCACGGTGCGATCGGGCGAGGTGGTCGCGATCGTCGGTCCCTCCGGCTGCGGCAAGAGCACGCTGCTGTCGATCCTGGGCGGGCTGCTGCGGCCGAGCGAAGGCGCGGCCGAATTGCGCGCCGCGCCGCCGCCGGGCAGCCTCAATCCGCTGACGTTTGTGTTCCAGGATTTTGCGCTGCTGCCGTGGTGCACGGTGGAGGCGAATGTCGAATTTCCGCTGGTGCATACCGCGCTCGACGCCGCCGCCCGCCGCGCCGTCGTCGATGACGCGTTGCGTCGGACGGGCCTG
>JAQGKJ010000884.1 GCA_028290165.1 Bradyrhizobium sp.
GACCGGGCCGTCGACCTGCTTGGCGATGCGAACCGCCGCGACCACCATGTCGGGCTCGAGCCTGCGCCCGAAGCCGCCGCCAAGCAGATGCTGGTTCACGATGACCTTCTCGACCGGAAGCCCGGCCGCTTTGGCGGCTTCCGATTGCACCCGCGACATGATCTGGGTGCCAACCCAGATCTCGCAGGAATCCGGCTTGAGATGCACGGTGGCGTTCAGCGGCTCCATCGGCGCATGCGCCAGGAACGGCAGTTCATACGACGCGTCCAGCCTATCGCCGGTCGCAAGGGCCTTGGCGATATCGCCTTCGGATTTGGCGACCGCGACGTCCTTTTCGCTGGCCGCGCGCAAATCCCGCCAGATGTCTTTCGAGCTGATGTGTGCGTTCGGGCCTTCGTTCCAGTCGATGACGAGCGCATCGAGGCCCTTGGTTGCCGCCCACCTGTGATCGCCAACGACCGCGACCAAATCGTCGAGCACGACGATCTTCCGCACGCCCGGAATTTTTTTGGCGGCGCTGTCATCGACCTTGCCGACCTTGCCGCCGAATACCGGGCATCCCTTGAGCGTTGCGAATTTCATGTCGGGCAATATCGCGTCGATGCCGTAGACGACCTTGCCGTTGGCCTTGTCGGGCGTGTCGAAACGCTTCAGCGGCTTGCCGATCAGCACGAAGTCCTTGGGGTCCTTGAGCGCGGCATCCTTTGGCGGCGTCTGCGTGCTTGCGGCGGCCGCCAGCGCGCTATAGGAGAGTTTGCGTCCACTCTCCTTATGCGTGACTTCGCCGTTCGATGTCGTGCAACTCGCGGGATCGACCTGCCACTGTTGCGCGGCGGCCTGCACCAGCATGGCGCGCGCGGCGGCGCCTGCTTCGCGCAGCGGCTTCCAGAAGACGCGGACCGATGTAGAGCCTCCGGTCGCCTGGATGCCGAAAGCGGGATTGGCGTACAGCTTCTCGTTGGCCGGGGCATGCTCAAGAACGACCGAGGAAAAATCCGCATCCAGTTCTTCGGCGAGGATCATCGCCACCGCGGTATAGAGTCCTTGTCCCATCTCGACCTGCGGCATCACCAGCGTCGTCTTGCCGGCCGTGTCGATGCGAATGAAGGCGTTGGGCGCGAACTTGCCGGCCGTGTCGTCCGGTGGCTGCACCGGTTCGTTAGGCGCCAATGCGCGCACCGGAAGATGGAATGCAAGCAAGAACCCGCCGGCCAGACCGCCGGTCAGCAGGACGCGGCGCGAAACTCCATCGGAAACCTTTTCGGCGACTGTCATGGCGCGCTCCTACGACTGACGTCCGGAAGCCGCCTGCTTGATCGCGGCGCGAATCCGCACATAGGTGCCGCAGCGGCAGATATTTCCCGCCATCGCGGCGTCGATGTCGGAGTCATCGGGATTGGGCGTGGCCGCGAGCAGGGCGGCTGCCGACATGATCTGGCCCGGCTGGCAATAGCCGCACTGGATCACCTCGAGATCGAGCCAGGCCTTCTGTACCTTTGCGCCGACCGGCGTGCTGCCGACGCCCTCGATGGTGGTGACGGCGCGATCGTGCACCGCGCTCACCGCCAGCATGCACGAACGCACCGGCTTGCCGTCGATATGCACCGTGCAGGCGCCGCATTGCGCAATACCGCAACCGAATTTCGTTCCGGTCATGCCGAGGATGTCGCGGAGCACCCAGAGCAGCGGCATGTCCGCCGGAGCATCGAACGATTTCTGTTCACCATTGATGGTGAGGGTCGTGGCCATCGGAACCTCCAATTCAGCCGTCACCGAACAGCGCCCGCCGGTGATGCTCGCCCAGGGCTGATTGAGGTGGCGACGGGATCATATCGCGCTGTCATCCGTCAAAAAAGCGAATATGTATTTTTGCAACGCTGGCTTGCGTTGCCGTCGATCTCTGCACGAGGCTCCTCGCGGCAGCCGCCGTGTCGGAACGTTAAGGTAGTTCTCGAAAATTCCTCCACCAAGGACGTAAATCCGACATTTCGGGCCATGGGCCGTTCGTTCCGCGCAAGTCTCGCCGCGGTTTGTCCGGTTGCAATCGGAAACCGCGCGCCATACTCTGTCCGTTCACGGCTTCGTGTCGTGGGGGCGGGTCGTGGGGCATCGGGTTTGTTTCCTGACGAGCTTGATTGCGACCGTCCTGTTGGCGGCCGTGTGTCTTGCTACGCCGGCGCGCGCGGACAAGCGCATCGCGCTCGTCGTCGGAAATTCCGCGTACAAGAACGTCACCCCGCTCGACAATCCCAGGAACGATGCCCGGCTGCTGGCCGATACCTTGCGCGCCCTCGGCTTTTCGGTCGTCGGCGGCGGCGCCCAGCTCGATCTCGACAAGACCCAATTCGATCAGGCGATACAAAGCTTCAGCGATCAGATCCAGGGCGCCGATGTCGGCCTGTTTTACTATGCCGGGCACGGGGTGCAGGTGCGCGGCGCGAATTACCTGGTGCCGGTCACCGCCAATCCGACGCGCGAATCCGATGTCGACTTTCAGCTGGTCGACACCGCGCTGGTGCTGCGCCAGATGGAGGGCGCCGGCACCAAACTCAACATCGTCATCCTCGATGCCTGCCGCAACAATCCGTTCGGCGGCCGCGGCCTGCGCGCGACCGACGGCGGGCTGGCGCAGATGCGCGCCCCCGAAGGCACGCTGATTTCCTATGCGACGCAGCCCGGCAGCGTGGCGCGCGACGGCTCCAACGGCAACAGCCCCTACACCAAGGCGCTGGCGGAGGCGATCCGCAAACCCGGTCAGGATATCTTCCAGACCTTCAACACGGTCGGGCTCGCGGTGAAGCAGGCGACCGCGGGGTCGCAGCAGCCCTGGGTGTCGTCCTCGCCGATTGCCGGCAACTTCTATTTCGCGGGCCAATCGGCGGGCGCGCCGGCGACTGCGCCGCCGTCAACTGCCACGGCACCGCCGGCCGCCGCTCCGAGCGCATCGGATGAGGCGGCGCGGGCCTGGTCGGTGACCCAGAACACGACGAGCATTGCGGTGATGGAAGATTTCATTCGCCAGTTCGGGAAGACTGCCTATGGCAGCATGGCGCGGGCGCGGCTGGAGGAAATGAAGAAAAGCCAGTCAGCCGCGGTCACCGCAAGGCAGGTCCAGCGCGATCGAAACCCGATTGCCAGCGGAACATATGACGTCGACGCCAACGGCTTTCGCTCCACCTTTACCCTCACTGCGACCGGCTCGACGTTTGCCGGCTCCTCGACATGGACGTGTTGCCCCGGGCCGCGGATCGATCCGATCTTTCAGGGCGTCGTTCAGAACGGAAAAATCAGTTTCATGCGCGATTGCACCGGTCAGGGGTACTCCGGCGAATGCAAGCAGGCATATACCGGTTCGCTCATGGACGACGGCGCGGCCGGCCGGTGGTCCGGCACTGGAGGCGGGGGCTCGTGGACCCTGCGCAAACGCTGATTGGTTGCGCGATTGCAGGGCTTGGTTCAGGACTGCCGAAAACCCATGCGGAAGGCGCCCCAATGGCGGCCACGGACGCAAATCGGCGACGAGAGGTCCTTCATCAGGACGAAATTGCCGCCGCCCATATCGCGTCGGTAGATCTGCAGCAGAAACGGTTTTGTATTCGCCGCCACCTTTTTCACCGCGCGATCGCTGAACAACCGCCTGTTGCGGCAGTTAGCGTTGTTCCAGACCGGATCCGGCCCCTGCGGCAGCCGATAATTCGGATTGTGGGTCGGAAGATATCCGCCCTTGGCCCATGCGACGCAAAATACGATCCGGGGATCGATCTTTTGGACAGGGTCCTGGATCGGCGGCAGGATGCGGTCGGTGAACGCGACATAGTCGGTGAGGTATTGCTTGGGGTCGGTGCCCGGAATTTCGCGGTATTTCTCGTCCATCAATTGATCCAGGCCAATGTCGCGGCGCTCGACCGCGGCCTCGAATGCCGCGGAAATCTGTTTTGCGGTATCGATCACGACGCCGATCAGCGGCGCGTCCGACGTCTCCGCCCCGCTGTTGGCGATCAGCTCGATCAATCCCTCGGAGATGTCGAGCAATTTGGCCACTCTCTCGTCGGCGTGCTTCAGGTCGATCGACGACAGGTCGACGCCCTTGGCAAGGTTGCCGAGTTCGTCGATCACCATGTCGCAATGCGCGAGATTGGAAGTGGCGGCCCTGGCGACCCCGTCGATCTCCCGGCCGACCGCGGTAAAACCGTCCTGCACCCGGACGATGATGCTCTGAATCTGCTGGGCGCCTTCGCCGGCGTTCTTGGCCCGCACCGAGGCGTCGCCGCTGGCGCCGATCAGGTTGCCGATCTGGCCGTCAAGATCGCGAACGGTATCGCCGATCGAATGCGTGGCCTGGCGCGTCGCTTCGGCGAGGCTCTTCACCTCGCTGGCGACGATCGCAAAGCCTCTGCCCGCGGCGCCGGCGCGGGCGGCCTCGATGGTAGCGTTCAAGGCAAGCAAATTGGTCTGTTTCGCGATCGCCTCGATCGAGCCGGAGACTTTGGCGACCTGCGCCAGCGCAGCGCCGACGTCGCCGAGACGAAGCTCGATGCGAGCCACCGCCTCGATCAGTTCGGCGATATGCTGGACCGCGGTCTCCACCGCGCCGCGCGATTGGGTGATTTCACTCACCGCCGCGGTCGCGGCGGACTGCACCGCGCCCGACGCGTTTGCAATACCGTGGTTGGCGGAGACCATGGTCTAGGCGGTCTTCTGCAGATGGCCGAAGCGATCGGCCTGGCTCGACAAGCGGCCGGCGACTTCCTGCAGATTCCCCGCGACGTCGGCGAGTTCGACCCCAAGC
>JAQGKJ010000022.1 GCA_028290165.1 Bradyrhizobium sp.
GAGGCCCGCGCCGCGGCGGGACTGCAGCGGCTCACCAACGCGCGCGAGACGCTCGATCGCGAGGAAGAGCGCGCCAAGGAGCGGGTCGCCGAGCTCGACCGCCGCCTGACGCAGTTTTCCGCCGATATCGCCCGCGAGCAGCAGCAGTCGTCCGATGCGGAGGTAGCGCTGCAGCGGCTCGATACCGAAGACACCGAATTGAAGGACGAAATCAAGTCGCGCGTCGAAAAGCGCAGCGGCGTCGACGGACGCGTGTCGGAGGCCGAAACCACGCTCGCCGCCGCCGAACGCCTGTTCGCGGAACTGACCACGGTTCTAGCCGACCTCACCGCCAGGCGCACCCAGCTCGAGGGCAATGTGCGCAGCCATCGCGATCGGCTGGCGCGGCTCGATCAGGAAATCGCCAACGTCGCCAGCGAAGAGCAGAAGCTGGCGCAGGAGACCAGCGGCCTGGGCGACCTCGCCGCGCTCGCCGACGCCATGACGGCCGCGCAGCAGGGTCTCGCGCAGTCCGAGGCCGAGGCGCAGGCGAGCGAAGCGGCCCATGTCGCCGCGCGTCAAAAGCTCGAAGCCGCCCGCGGCCCCCTCAACGAGGCCGACAAGCGGGTGCAACGGCTCGAGACCGAGGCCCGCACGATCTCAAAACTCGTCAACGGCGAAACCAAGAACCTGTGGCCGCCGATCATCGACGGCGTCACCGTCGCCAAAGGTTTTGAGAAGGCGCTCGGCGCCGCGCTCGGCGACGATCTGGATGCCCCGGTCGACCCCTCGGCACCGATGCGCTGGACCGATGCCGGCGTCACCGAAGGCGATCCTGGCTTGCCGGAAGGGGTTGAACCTCTCGCGGCGCACGTGCAAGCGCCCTCCGAACTGGCGCGGCGCCTCGCGCAGATCGGCGTCGTGCCGAGAGAGCGCGGTGCGGAACTGGTGTCGCAGTTAAAGACCGGCCAGCGGGTGGTGTCGCGCGAAGGCGACGTCTGGCGCTGGGACGGCTTCGTCGCCGCCGCCCACGCGCCAACCGGTGCGGCCCGCCGTCTCGCCGAGCGCGCGCGGCTGGTCGATATCGAGAACGAGCTGGAGCAGGCCCGCATCGATGCCGCAGCCAAGCGTCAGGCGCTGGAGGCCGCCGAATCCGAGCTAAAGACCGCCTCCGCCGCGGAGCACTCCGCGCGCGATGCATGGCGCGCCGCCCAGCGCGAGGCCGATGCTGCGCGCGAACGCCATGCCGTGACCGAACGCGAGATCAATCGCCACGCCGCGCGCAAGTCGGCGCTGACCGAAGCCCATACCCGCCTCAATGCCGACCGCACCGAGGCTCAAGGCGCACATGAGAGCGCCACCGCGGCGCTTGGCGAATTGCCGCCGAGCCTCGACGCTGAAACAAGGCTCGCGGCCGTGCGCAGCGACATCGACGGCCACCGCCGCCTCGCCGCCCAAGTGCGCGCCGAAGCCCAGGCGCTGGCGCGGGAGGCGGAACTCGCCGACCGCCGCGTGCAGGCGATTTTGGCCGAGCGGAACGAATGGCAAAACCGCAAAGCGAGCGCGGCCTCGCAGATCGCGACCATCGAAGCGCGCGTCACCGAGGTCAATGCCGAGCGCGCCGAACTCGAAAATGCGCCGGCGATCTTCGCGGAGAAGCGAAGCGCGCTGATTAGCGAAATCGAAGCGGCCGAAAACGCCCGCCGGGTTGCCGCGGACGCGCTTGCATCAGCCGAGAATGTGATGGCGGAAACCGACCGCGCCGCGAAAATCTCGCTGGAAGCGCTGTCGAGCGCGCGGGAGGCCACCGCGCGGGCCGAAGAGCGCGTGGACGGCGCCAGGCGCAGGCTTGCCGACGTCGAGCGCGAAATCCACGACATGCTTGAAATCGAGCCGCAGGCGGTGGCTGGTCTGGCCGAAATCGAGCCGGGCGCGGAATTGCCGCCGCTTAACGAGATCGAGGAAAACCTCGAGAAGCTGCGCCGCGACCGCGAGCGGCTCGGTGCCGTCAATCTTCGCGCCGAGGAAGAGCTGCGCGAGGTCGAGACCCAGCATACGTCGCTGACCACCGAACGCGACGATCTGGTGGAGGCCATCAAGCGGCTGCGCCAGGGCATCCAGAGCCTCAACCGCGAGGCGCGCGAGCGGCTATTGACCTCGTTTGAGGTCGTCAACGGCCATTTCAAGCGGCTGTTCGTGGAACTGTTCGGCGGCGGCGAAGCCGCGCTGCACCTGATCGAGAGCGACGATCCGCTGGAGGCAGGCCTCGAAATCATTGCAAAACCGCCCGGCAAGAAGCCGCAGACGCTGTCGCTGTTATCCGGCGGCGAGCAGGCGCTGACCGCTCTGGCGCTGATTTTTGCGGTGTTCCTCACCAACCCGTCGCCGATCTGCGTGCTGGACGAAGTCGATGCGCCGCTCGATGATCACAATGTGGAGCGGTTCTGCACGCTGCTGCACGAGATGACGGCGTCGACCGAAACCCGCTTCATCATCATCACCCATAATCCGATCACGATGGCGCGGATGAACAGGCTGTTCGGCGTCACCATGGCCGAACGCGGCGTGTCGCAACTGGTGTCGGTCGACCTCGAAGATGCGGTGAAGATTCTCGATCAAAACGTGGCGTGAGGCGACGCCTCTGCCGCCACAATTGTTGACGTCATCATCCGCGAAAGCGGATGATCCAGTACGCCGCGCTGTCTATATGAATTTCGATCGCCTCGGAATACTGGATGCCCCGCCTTCGCGGGGCATGACGACTGATAGATGACCCCGCCCGACCTTCCCGCCGAGATGAAAGCCGCCCTCGACGCCAGGCTGCAGGGCCACTCGCGCACCGAGGCCGCCTCCCGCGCCGCGCGGATCTCGAAAAATTACCGCGAGGGTCGTGGCTCCCGCGCGATCGCCTCGGAGGCCGATGCGCTGGCCTACGCGCTGGCGCGGATGCCCGCGACCTATGCCGCGGTGACGGCGAGCCTCAACGCACTGCGCGAAGTCGCACCCGGCTTCGCGCCCAAAAGCCTGCTCGACGTTGGCGCGGGACCGGGCACGGCGACCTGGGCGGCGGCGGAGGCATTTCCGACGCTGATGAATTTTACGCTGATGGATGCCAACCGCGCATTACGCGCGCTGGCGCTGGATCTCTGCCGCGGCAGCACGCGCCTGCGGGATACCGAATACCAGCACGGCGAAGCCCGCGCCGCACTGGCCAAAACCGAACCGGCCGATCTTGTGGTGGCGAGCTATGTGATCGGCGAGATCAGCGACGACGAACAAAGCACCCTCACTGATCTGATGTGGGCAAAAACCCGCGACACGCTGTTGATCGTCGAGCCCGGTACGCCCATGGGCTACGGCAGGATCATCGCACTGCGCGAGCAGCTGATCGCCTCGGGCGCCCATGTCGCGGCCCCCTGCCCGCATGACGGCCCCTGTCCGCTCACTCCGCCCGACTGGTGTCACTTCACCCAACGCCTGCCCCGCTCGCGCGCGCATAAACAACTCAAATCCGCAGAACTTCCCTATGAGGATGAAAAGTTTATTTACGTGGCCCTGACGCGGGCGCCGATGGCACGGAGGCCGGCGCGGGTACTGGCGCAACCCCATGTCACCAAGATCGCCGTCACCGCAAAACTCTGCACCGATCAAGGCGTTTTGAGCGCCGTTGCGCCGCGCCGCGACAAGGTCGCGTATGCGCGCTTCAGGAAATACAGTTGGGGCGACGCCGTTTTCCAGGCCGACAAGACTTCCGCGGAATAATTCCTTTGCTCCGGCGTTTGTCTTGGTGACGCATCCGCGTCCTAATAACTTTTTCATCAGGAGTAGAGCTGCAATGTCCAGGACATTTGCCGCAATAGCGGCTTTGACTTTCCTACTCGCATCATCAGCGGCATCGGCGCAGATGTTGAAGACGGTGGACACGCCGAAGGGCAAGACCTTTGTCGATGGCAAAGGCATGACACTCTATACATTCGACAAGGACGCCGGCGGCAAGTCGATGTGCAACGGTCCCTGCGCCGAGAACTGGCCGCCGCTAGCGGCTGCCGACGACGCCAAGCCGACGGCCGACATGACCATCGTTGTCCGGGACGACGGCAAAAAGATGTGGGCCTATAAGGGCAAGCCGCTCTACACCTTCAAGAAGGACATGGCCGCCGGCGAGACCAACGGCGACGGCTTCCTGGACGGCGCCTGGCACATGGCGAAGCCTTAAATCGCGCAATATTGTGTTCGGCCGATCCTGCCGCATGGAAGGGGACCTGCGGGCTCCCAACCATGCGGCGGGCAATCGTTAATTTTCAAGTCGCTGCGGCGTCTCGCCGCGCGGGCGATTGAACTTGCGCCACTCCCATAGCGACCAATCCGGGCGGCTCCGATATCGGGCCGCTGACGCATGCCTGTCTTTCGTCTAGGCTGGGCGTCGGTCGTCCCATCAGGAGTTGTTTGTCATGTCATCGGGCTGGATTATTCTCGGCATCCTCGTCATTCTCGTTCTCTTCGCGTTCGGTGCGTATAACCGCCTGGTCGCGCTCGGCCAGCGCGTCGGCCAGGCCTTCGCCGACATCGACGTGCAGCTCAAGCAGCGCCACGACCTGATCCCGAACCTGCTGGAGACCGTGAAGGGCTACGCCGCGCACGAGCGCGGCACGCTCGACGACGTCGTGAAAGCCCGCAACGCTGCGATGACGGCGCAGGGACCGGGACAGGTCGCGGCGGCCGAAAACCAGTTGAGCGGCGCGCTCGGCAAGTTGATCGCGCTGTCGGAAGCCTATCCCGACCTGAAGGCAAACGCCAACTTCCAGCAGCTGGCGAGCGAATTGTCCGACCTCGAGAACAAGATCGCTGCCAGCCGCCGCTTCTTCAACAACGCGGTCCAGGAATACAACACCGGCATCCAGCAGATGCCCGCGGCGCTGTTCGCCGGCATGTTCGGCTTCACCCGCAAGGATTTCTTCGACCTCGGCGCTACCCGCACCGAAGTCGAGGCGGTGCCGCAGGTGAAGTTCTGAGTCCGCAAAGCATCCCGGCAAAGTGACGCATCATGGCCGCGTACGGTCTCTACACGCATATCGCATCGAACAAATTTCGTTCGATGCTGCTGCTCGCCGGGCTGTTCACGCTGGTCTACGTCGTCGTCTATGCCGGCGCGTTGATCATAGAAGTCGTCAACAACAGCGACGCGACGGTCAACTATTATCTGGCGGCGGCACTAAGGGACCTGATCTGGGCGCTCCCTTATTCGACCGGCGCCGCGCTGCTGTGGATCGTGATCGCCTATTTCTTCCATCAATCGATTGTCGACGCCGTCACCGGCGGCGAGGACGTGACGCGGCAGCAGCAGCCCCGGCTCTATAACCTGCTGGAAAACCTGTGCATCTCGCGCGGCATCCCGACGCCGAAACTGAAGGTGATGCCGAGCGACGCGCTGAACGCGTTCGCGACCGGGCTCAACCAGCGCCAATATGCGGTCACCGTCACCACAGGCCTGTTGAAGGCGCTCAACGACCAGGAGATCGAGGCGGTGCTCGGCCACGAGCTCACCCACATCCGCAACGGCGACGTGCAGATGATGGTGATCGCGGTGATCATCGCCGGCGTGGTCGGCTTCTTCGGCGAGCTGTTTTTTCGCAGTTTCACCAATTTCGGCTGGAGTTCAGGCGGTGGATCGTCGTGGTCGTCCTCCTCCTCCTCCTCGTCGTCGTCATCGTCTTCGTCTTCATCTTCTTCCGGCAGCGACCGGAAGAGCTCCGGCGGCGGCGCCGCTGTCGTCGTCATCATCATCGCGGTCGTGTTGATCGCGCTGGCCTGGCTGTTGTCGCAGCTGGTGCGGCTGGCGCTGTCGCGCTCGCGCGAACTTTTGGCGGACGCCGGATCGGTCGAACTGACGAAAAACCCCGACGCCATGATCTCGGCGCTGCGCAAGATCGAGGGCCGCGGCGAGCTTCCCGGCGCGACCTCGGCGGTGATGGAATTATGTGTCGACAATCCGCGCGAGGGGTTTGCCGACCTGTTCGCGACCCATCCCTCGGTCGATTCCCGGGTCCAGGCGCTGGTCAAATTCGCCGGCGGGCACGATCCCGGACCGCTGGCATTGCCGTCGGATACATCGGATGCGCCGGACGACCAGGAGCAGCCGGCAACTGATAAAACCCCGCCGCCACTCCCCCATGGTCCATGGAGCGATGCCCGGGACCCCGGCGGCGCCTCACAAGGCCCCTGGGTCAATCCGGCCGGCCCTTGGGGCCGCCATTAAGGGAATCCAAGTGTTATCCTGAGGCCGCGGCGTACTGGACAGCACTGGTTCGCCCGATCCCCGTTCACGAATCCGGCCGGATTATCCCTGACGGCCGTCTACTGAATTGAATTCTCCCTTGTTTCTGCCATGTTCGCGCCCTAAGCAGGGATGGGGACGTTCCGGTCGCGTAAACTTGGAGCTGTAAGGGGAGTTCATGGCGAAGCCAGTAGTGATTGTGGTAGGCGCTGACAAGGGCGGGGTCGGCAAGACCACGGTGTCGCGCACCTTGCTGGATTATTTCAGCGCCAACAACGTACCCACCCGCGCCTTCGATACCGAATCCCCGCGCGGCACGCTGAAACGGTTCCATCCTGAGCTCACCGA
>JAQGKJ010000056.1 GCA_028290165.1 Bradyrhizobium sp.
GACCGCAAGGCGCCCCTCGACCGCGCCGCCGTCGATCTCAGCCTTCAATGCGTCGATGGCAACGCGGTCCGAGGCGACACTGACATTGCCGTTCAGGCGCAACGGCTTTTGACCGCGATAGGTAACCTCGGCGCGGCCCTGCAGCCACGCCATCAGCACATCCGGATCTGACGATTCGATGCTGAGCGCTCCGCCGAAACTACCGGCCGGACTTATCTGCGCGCTGGTGCCGCTCAGCGCGACGTGGGTCGCACCGGGCGCGCGGAAATCCAGCCGGTCGACGGTCCAGGATTTGGCGTCGGAATGCAGATCGGCGACGAAATTCTGCACCGGACGGCCGCCCAGCATGATCTGCTCGGTGCCGAACTCGATCTGCACAGGGATCGGCGGCTGCGGGATGTCAGCCATCAGCGCGCGCAACCCCGGCAACAAGCGGATCGGCTCAGCGGCGTTGTCCTTGGTGTTATCCTTCGTATTATCTTTGGCGGCAAACTTGTCGGCATCGAGCTGTCGCGCCGAGAGCACGGCATGCAGCAGCGGCGAGGCGCCAAAGCGAACATCGGCAATCCCTGCGAATTTCAGCGCCGTGTCTTCGGAGCCGTAGCTGGCCTCGAGTTGCTCGAAGTGGGCGGCGGCCGGATCGGCCTTGACCTTGGCCCCTATCCGCCAGGGCGTGATCGGGACGTCGCCCTTGGCCTTGAGCCCGGCGGGAACGGCCAAAACCAGGGCGCCGTCAAAACGCGGCGCCCGCGCCTCGAACGAGAGCACGCCTTCGAGATCGGCCGACAACGCACGCGCGCCTGGATCGATGTTGAGATGAACGCGGGTGCCGGTACCATCGGCGCTCTGACCGGATGAGACGCGAAACGGATAACGCATGCCCGACAGCATGAAATTGCCGTCGCCCCGCACCGCGCCGGCCAGCGAGCGCACGTCGCCACTAAAGGCGATATCGTTCAATTCGAGCGTCCCGCGGCTCGCGGCATCGTGCAGCGCAACGCGGCCGGTCAGGTTCAGGCGGTCGATCGAGAGCGTTCCCAGATTGAACTTTCCAGTCGATGCTGGCCAGTCGATCCGGCCTTTCTGGTCGAGCCCGAGATCGAGCGCCATGCCGTTGATCGTCAGTTCGGTGGCGCGCCATTCGCCGCGCATCAGCGAGCCCAGGCTGAACTCGACGTCGAGCTTGTCGGCGCGAACCTTGCCGAGATCGTTGGCGCCGCCGACCACCACCGAGCGCAGCCGCAGCGACGGCGTCGGCAGCAGCCGCGCGCCGAACTCGCCGCCGACATGCACCGGCGCGCCGATCACTTGCGTGGCCTCAGCCTCGAATTGCGGCCTGAACTGATTCCAGTCGATGAAGTACGGCCCGATCAGCGCGGCTACCAACGCAATGATGAGGGCAATCGCCAAGCCGAGCAGCGTCGTCTGCACGGGGTCTCCCTTTGAGCACGATCCGGCGTGCTGGCCTTGCGCGGCGTAACGCGGCCCGTCCACCGGGCTGCCGCACTGAAATCAACGCCGGAGCAGCGCTATATATAGAGATAACTGTGGCGAAGTCACAGCAGCGTCGCGGGTGGACGCCGGTCACCAGCTGGCGGGCAGCCTTTTGAGGCCGCGCAGCACGAAGGTCGGCCGCCATTCCGGATTTTCGGCTTCGTCCAGCCGCAGCTCCGGCAGGCGACGCAGCAGGGTCGCGATCGCGACCTCGGCCTCGATGCGCGCCAGCTGGGCACCGAGGCAGTGGTGAATGCCCCCGCCAAAGGAGAGCGGACGCACATTGGGGCGGGTAATATCGAGCCGATCCGGCCGGTCAGGATAGACCGCCCGGTCTCGGTTGGCCGAACCCAGCAGGCAAAGGACTGCCTCGCCTTTCGGGATCTTCTTGCCGCCGAGATCGTCGATGTCCTCCAGCGCGACCCGGCCCGACATCTGTACTGAGGAGTCGTAACGCAGAAACTCCTCGATAGCGTTGGTGATCAGCGCCGGATTGGCCTTGAGCAGCGCGAGCTGGTCGGGATTGCGATGCAGCGCCAGCAGCCCGTTTCCGATCAGGTTGACGGTGGTCTCGTAGCCGGCGCCGAACAGCAGAATGATATTGGCGGTCAGTTCCTCGTTGGAGAGCTTGCTGCCGTCTTCCTCGGCCTGCGCCAGCTGCGTCGTCAGATCGTCGCCGGGATTCTTTCGCCGCAACTCGAACAGTTGCTGGAAATACATCTGTGCCATCAAGTTGCTGGCGTTGGCCTGTTCGATTTCAGCTTTCGTCAGCGGCACTGGATCGAGCAGGCGTCCGCCGCCGCGCGAACTCGAATAAAACACCTCGCGGTGGTCTTCGGGAATTCCGAGCATGTCGCAGATGATCGTGACCGGCAGCCGGAACGCAAAGTCCTCAATCAGGTCCATGTGCCCTCGGGCGGCAACGCGATCCAACGTTTCATCGACAATTTGCTGGATGCGCGGACGCATGTCCTCGACCCGGCGCGCGGTGAACGCCTTCACGACCAGGCCGCGCAAGCGGGTGTG
>JAQGKJ010000061.1 GCA_028290165.1 Bradyrhizobium sp.
CCGACGAGGAAGGCCCGGGCGCGTCGGAGGCTGGCGTCACGGAATTCATCGACCGGTAAATGAACCAGCCTTATGGCTATGGCGCACTTTGGTACATGGAGGGTCCGTTTCGGCAGGCTCGACCAGAGTTCGGCTATCAGTTGAAATATGCACCACGCGAACTCTATCGCGCCGCGCTCGCCGGCATCGATCAGGCGGTTCTAGTCAGCCACGGGGCTTTCGCAGAAGGCGAGACCGATCCAGGTCGTGCAGAAGAATTTCGGTGATCA
This sequence comes from Bradyrhizobium sp., assembly GCA_028290165.1. The sequence goes on from JAQGKJ010000061.1 coordinate 270, forward strand.
CTTCGAGGCCCTAGCCGGCGGCACAATCATGGGCAGGGACCGCAACGCCAGCGTGCTGAATCGCTATTTGCAGAGCTGGGATGTCCACAATCTGTTCGCGTTGGGATCGGGCGCCTTTCCGCAAGGGCTCGGCTACAATCCGACCGGCACGGCAGCCCTCGCCTATTGGGCCGCGAAGGCGATCCGGACCCGCTATCTTAGGGATCCCGGACCGTTGGTCGATGTGTGATGCGATGGTGGTCATACCTCCCATGACCTTGGTTTTGGCGACGATGGCGGCGCTAACGACGGCGTCTATCGCGAAGGCCGATCAAGCTGCGGATCAGATGCTGATCAAACAAGGCGAATACGTCGTGCGAACGGGGGACTGCATCGCATGCCATACTGACCGCGGTGGCAAGCCGTTCGCGGGCGGCCTGCCATTGCAGACACCAATCGGTGCCGTCTACACGACGAATATCACACCGGACAACGATACCGGCATCGGCAGCTGGAGCTACGACGACTTCGTCCCAGCTGATGCGCAGGGGCATCCACAAAAAGGGTTACACCGTCTATCCGGCGATGCCCTTTCCGTCATTCTCGCGCATGAGCGACGACGACCTCAAGTCGCTTTATGGCTATCTGATGCACGGCGTGGCGCCGGTGCGGCAGGTCAACAGGCCACCCGACATCGTCTGGCCGCTCTCGATGCGCTGGCCGCTGACGGTGTGGCGCTGGCTGTTTGCACCGACGCCCCGTCCGTTCCGGCCGCCTCCGGGGGCCGATACACGCATCGCCCGAGGCGCGTATCTGGTCGAAGTGCCCGGCCATTGCGGCGCCTGCCACACCCCCCGCAATTTTTCGATGCAGGAGAAGGCGCTCTCCAGCAGCGACGGCAAGCTCTACCTTTCCGGCGGCAGCGCCGTCGATGGCTGGATTCCGCCCTCGCTGCGCAACGAGCATGGCGGCGGCCTCGCCGACTGGAGCGAGAGCGACATCGTTCAGTTATTGAAGACAGCGAGCAACCCGGAAAGCGCGACCTTCGGCGGCATGAATGACGTCGTCGTTCATTCGATGCAGCATTTGGCCGACGACGACGTTGCCGGCATCGCCGCCTATCTCAAATCGCTGTCGCCGAACCATGACGCCGCACCTATGCGTATAAGGACGAGGTCGCGAAGGCGCTGTTCAACGGCGATGCACCGAACGCACGGCGCGCAGCTCTACGTCGATCGATGCGCCGGCTGCCACCGCACCGACGGCAAGGGCTATGGACGGATGTTTCCGCCGCTTGCCGGCAATCCCCTGCTGCAGACAGGGGACGCGACGTCTGCCATCAATATCGTCCTGTCCGGCAGTATGCTGCCGGCAACAAGGACCGCGCCTTCCGCCTTCACCATGGCGCCCTACGACTGGATCCTTACGGATCAAGACGTCGCCGATGTCGTGAGTTTCATTCAGACCAGCTGGGGCAGTACGGGCGCGGTTGCAACCAGCAGCAGGGTCACGGCGCTACGCAAGCCCGCGAGATAATCATCCGCCACGCGCGCTGTTGATGTGGCCCCATCGTCCTCTCAGCGTCCCAACTTGATGATCGTCAAGGCGATGATGTTGCATTCATGTATCAGGCAGTGGGGCTCACCTGACGAGCGCTTGGCCACGATGGCAGGTGCCGTCTTCCACAGGAGGATCTAGTCATGAACCTTCCGCAGCGCCCTCTCGGCTCAAGCCGCGTCGTCATCACGAAAACCGGATTTGGCGCATGGGCGATCGGCGGCGGCGGGTGGGCATTCAGTTGGGGGCCCCAGGACGACGCCGTTTCGCTGGCGACCATGCGCCACGCATTGGAGCTCGGGGTCAACTGGATCGATACGGCCGCCGTGTATGGCCTCGGTCACTCCGAGGAAGTGGTCGGCCGCCTGCTGCGCGAACGGCCGCCGGCCGAGCGTCCAATGGTCTTTACCAAGTGCGGATTGATCTGGGATCCGAACAATCCGATGGCCCCGCCGCAACGCATTCTCAAGCCGGAATCGATCCGGCGGGAATGCGACGCTTCGCTGCGGCGGTTGGGCGTGGAGCGCATCGATCTCTACCAATTCCATTGGCCGGACGAAACCGGCACGCCGGTGGAGGATTCATGGAACGAAATGGCGCGGCTGATCAAGGAGGGCAAAGTCCGCCTGGGAGGTGTCAGCAATTTCGGCGTATCATTACTGGAACGATACGGCCGCCGTGTATGGCCTCGGTCACTCCGAGGAAGTGGTCGGCCGC
>JAQGKJ010000103.1 GCA_028290165.1 Bradyrhizobium sp.
CAGGCCCCGATCGCAACATTCCACCGCACCAGCGAGACCATCAAGATCTGGCCGCTCAACCTCGATGAGACCAACTACGCTGCCCAGGACAACAAGGTCAGTCCGCAAAGCTCAGACGTCGACAGCAAGGACTGGACCCAGAACAACGGCTTTGCCGGCGTGCACCGGCTCGACATCGCGACCGGCAAAATCGAAACCTGGGAGCCGTTCAAGGGCGTGCCGGGTCCGCACAATATTTACGACGTGATTCCCGACTCCAAGAACAACGTCTATTTCACCGACTTCCGCCAGCGCCATATCGGGCGGATCGACGCCAAGACCGGCGAGATCAAGTTGTACGAGATTCCGACGCCGAATTCCGCGCCGCGCCGCGGCACCATGGACGCGCAGGACCGGCTGTGGTTCGGCGAATATCGCGGCGACCGCATCGGCATGCTCGACACCAGGACCGGACAGTTCAGGGAATGGCAGGTCGCGCCAAAATGGTCGTCGCCCTACGACGTCATCACCGACAAGAACGAGGTAGCCTGGACCGGCTCGATGCTGAGCGATCAGGTCACTCGCCTCAACACCAAAACCGGCGAAGCGATCAACTACCTCTTGCCGCGTACCACCAATATCAGGCGGGTGTTCGTCGACAATTCCACCACGCCAGTGACCTTCTGGGCCGGCAGCAACCACGGCGCCTCGATCGTCAAGGTCGAGCCGCTGGAATGAGACGACGCGCGTGCGGGCTTTCGTAACCTCGCTCCCCGCGAAGAGGGAGCAGTGGTCGATTGCCGTTGCGCCGGCTCAGGCGGAAGCCTCACGAAGGCCGCGCAAATATCCGGCGGCAAAGGCCGCGGCCGCGGGACCGTCGGGCGAATAATCGAACGGTTCCACCGCAATGGCGCCGGCATAATTGTGGCGCTTCAAGGCGGCCAGGATCGGCACGAATTTCATGTCGCCTTGGCCCGGGCCGCGCCGGTTCGGATCGTTGACCTGGATATGCGCGATCAGGCCGGTCGGAAGCCAGCGGTCGATCAGTGACGGTATGGAGTCGGTTTCGGTGAGGCCGGCGGCGCTGCAATCGATCATGGTTTTGAGGTTTGGATGATCGATCGAACGCACCAGCTCGGCCGCTTCCGCAATGGTATTCACCAAGGCCGTTTCCCGCCGCGACAACGGCTCGATGCAATAGATGACGCCGACGCGGGCTGCGGCGAGTGCAACCTGCGCCAAGCCATCGCGCAGCCGGGCCAATGCCACCGCGTGGGTTTCTCCCGGCGCGATCTGCCGCTGTTTTGGCGAGCCGTGCACCAGAACCGCGCCGCCGAGTTCCGCGCAAAGGCCGACGAGACGGATCATCACCTCGAGGGTGCGGGCGCGCACCGCGGCGTCCGGGTCGGTCAGGGACAGGCCTTCGGGCTTGACCAGGAGCCAATGCAGCCCGGTGACGACGAGGCCGCTAGCCTCGACCGTTGCGCGGATTTTCGCAGCCTCCACTGTCGAGATTTTCTCCGGCGAGGTGGAAAGCGTAAACGGCGCGATCTCCAGGCCGTCGTAGCCAAGACGGCTGGCGTAGTCGCATTGCCGTTGCAGCGGCATGCCGGCCAGGACCTCGTTGCACAAGGCAATCCGCATCTTCAAAACTCCGATTCCTTTTGGGCATGGCGTGAGGTGAACCGCCGGACCTGCCCGCTGACGGTGCCCGTGATGGTCGCGACCACCGATTTGAACGCGGGAATATAGAGCAAAAGAATCAGGATGGTCACACTGGCGAAGCCGATGCTGATCGGCCGGGTAAAAAACGGCTCGAGGCTTCCGTCTGAAAGTACCAGGCCCCGGCGCAAGCTCTTGTCCAGCAGGCCGCCGAGAACGAGGCCAAGCACGAACGGCGCCATCTGATATCCGCGCCGGCGCAGGAAGAACGCACCGATGCCGATCGCCAGCATGCAATAGATATCGAACAGCCGCGAGGCGCTGGCGAACGCGCCGACCGTGCACAGCAGGAAGATGATGGGCATCAGCACGGTGCGCTTGATCCTCAGCACCAGCAGCAGCGGTTTGATCAGGAACAGCCCGAACACCAGGATGCTGACGGTCGCCAGCGAGGTCATCGCCACCACATCGTAGATGAATTGCGGATGTTCGATCATCAGCATCGGCCCGGGTTGGATACCGTGGATGATCATGGCGGCCATCAACACCGCCGATGGCGCCGACCCGGGAATTCCGAGCGCGAGCGCCGGAATGATATGGCCGGGAATCGAGGACATGTCGCCGGTCTCAGCCGCCATCAAGCCGTCTATCGATCCCTTGCCGAACTGCTCGCGCTCCTTGCTGACGGCCTTGGCGGCGGCGTAGGACATCCAGGCGCCGGCGTCCTCGCCGACCCCCGGCATCAGGCCGGTCAGAACGCCGATCACGCCTGAACGCAGCACGGTGCGCCAGTATTGTGCGACCTCGCGAAACCGCGGCAGCACGGAGTCGCGCATCTCGACCATTTGCCGCTCGACGGGATCGGCGAGCGTGGTCAGGACTTCGGCAAAGCCGAATGCGCCGACCAGCGCCGGGATCAGCGAAATGCCGCCGGAAAGCTGGTTCCATCCAAATGTGAATCGATCGTGCGCGTAGAGACCTTCCTGGCCGATTTGCGCCACGAACAGGCCGAGCGTGCCCATCAGCCAACCCTTGAGCGGATCGTTGCCGACAATGCTGCCGGACATCGCCACTCCAAGCAGCGCGAGCCAGAAGAACTCGTAGGCCCCGAACGAAAGCGAGACCTCGGCGAGCAGCGGGGTAAACGCCGCCAGGCACAGCACGCCAAACAGCGTCCCGCTGAATGCGCCCGATGTCGCGATGCCGATGGCCCGGCCGGCTTCGCCGCGCAACGCCAGCGCATGGCCATCGGCGCATGATGCCGCGTTGGCTGCGGTCCCGGGGATGTTGAGCAGGATCGCCGTGCGCGATCCGCCGTAGAGCGTTCCGACGTAAGAGCAGATCAGGATCAGGATGGCATCGTTCGGCGCCATCTTGATGGTCAGCGTCGTCAATAGCGCGATGCAAAGCGTGGCGGACAATCCGGGCAGGCACCCGACGATAATGCCGAGCAACGCGCCTCCCAGCCCATAGGCAAGGGAATAGACATTGAGAATGCTCAGATAGGCTTGACCGAGATCGGAAATACCCGACAGCATGAAAGCATCCGGTGATCAGGGCAGGCGAACCAGGAAAATCTCCTGGAACACGACGGTGATGGCGAGGCCGGCGCCGAGACCGATCGCGGCAGCCTTGACCAGGCTGCGCGCGCTCGATCTTTCACCGGTCGATTTGCGGCTCTGATATTGCAGCGAGAGAATGGCAACGGTTACGAAAATGGCGGCGGCGAGCCAGAACGGCAGGCCATGTCCGACCAGCCCCACGCCAAAGCCAAGGCATAGTCCGAGCACCAGCAAAAGGCGCTTTTGTTCGCCGCGGTCGGCCGGCGCAGCGCTGACGGCGGATGCAAACAGGTGAGGGCGCCAACTGCGCAACCCGAGCAGCGCCCCGAGGATGGTCATGGCGATGCCAAGCAATCCCGGGAGCAGTCCGGGTATGGTGTAGGGGTTGATGCCCTGCTTTTCGAGTCGGTCCATGGTCACCGACCCGATCAGGATCGCTATGCCCAATCCCATCCAGCCGATGGCGGACAGGAAATCGCTGCGCAAGCTGGCGATGGCCTCGGGCTCGCGGGTTGACGATGCCGGCACAGCCTGTTCAGGCGAAGACATAGGCGTGACCCGCTGCAGACTTGGATGGACCGGAGCGCAGGACCGCCGGTTCTGACGTCATCGTCCTTGCGCGCTTCAAGGTTTGGGAATGCCCACGGTATCGGGCGAGACCTTGGCCTTGCCGCTATCGAACAACAGCCACGCGTTGGCTCGCACGGCCGGGAATACCGCCTGTTGCGCCGCCTCTCCCGACGATGGCGCAAACAGCGCGCCGCGAGACGTCGCGTACTTCTTCACCGCGGCGCTGTTGGAGATGCTTTCCTTCCAGATCTTGTCGACGGTGGCGATCACGTCGTCCGGCACGCCTTTTGGGATGAAGATGCCGAAATAGTTGGTCGGCGCCGAGAAGCCGGGCAGCGTTTCCGACAGCGGCGGGATGGTGCCGTAGCCCTCGAGTTCGAGCGGCTTGTCGCTGACGGTAGCAAGCGGCCGAAGCCGTTTTCCCCGGATCATGTCGGCCTGCTCGACGGCAAGTTGGGTGGTGACTTCGGCCTCTCCGGAAACCGTCGCAACCACGGCCGGGTTGCCGCCATCATAGGTGACGTGGCGATATTGGACGCCGGTGACCTTGGCGATCAACTCCATGGCGTTGTGGCCGGCCGATGTGACGCCGGCGGTCGCAACCGAAATCTTGCCGGGCTGCGCCTTCATGGCATCCAGCAGTTCCCTGGCGCTTTGATAGGGCGCCTTGGCGTTGACGCCGATCACTTGCACATTGGCGACGCTCAGGAACAGGTTCCAGTCCTTGATCGAGGTATCGAGCGAGCCCAAGGTCTGATAGGCGCCGAGATCCTGCGCAGCACCAGCGGTCCAGGTGTAGCCGTCCTTGGTTGCTTCCAGCGCGCTTCGCGTCCCGATCGAGCCCGAGGCGCCGGGCTGGTTGATGATCACGATGGTCTGGCCCAGCGACTTCTCCATCTCGCCGGCGACGAGCCGGGTGATCTGATCGGTCGAGCCGCCCGCGGCCCAGGGCACGATCAGGTTGATGGGCCGGACCGGTTTCCAGTCCGCAGCGTGTGCCGGCAAAGGCAAGAAGCCGCAGCTGATGGCCGAAAGCAGTACCGCAATCCGAACGCCCTGATGTCCCACGCCTCACTCCCCGTCATGTTGGTTTGCTCACCGGATTGTATTAGCAACCGCCGGGCCGCGCAAATGAGAGAAAATCGCCCAGGCGAAGGCCTACTGCGACGCCTTCTGCAAGTAAGCGATCAGATCGGCGCGGTCATCGGCACTGGCCATGCCGGCATAGGGCATGCGGTTGCCCGCCACCATGGCTTGCGGATCGCTGATGAATTTTTCGAGCATCTCCGGTGTCCAGGCTATTCCGCTGCGCTTCATCGCCGGCGAGTAGCGGAAATCCGCGATTTCGCCGGCCTTGCGCGCGAAGATACCATGCAGGCTCGGTCCTACATTGTTCACGCCGGCCTCCAATTTGTGGCAGGCGGCGCAATCCTGGAATTTGGCTTCACCGCGCACGGTATCGCCGCCGGCGCGCGCTACGCTTGTCAGCGATAGCGCTACGAGCAACGCCAGCGCCACACGTTGGGCCTCGATCATGCCTGCACCAGCGGACCCGGATTTTTCACGTAGCGGTGCTTGATAGCGTCCGCGGTCCAGTAGGCGAGCGCGCCGACCGGCCCGGTCGGATTGTAGGACGAATTGTGCGGGAACACATTGGCGCCAACCACGAACAGATTGTGGCAATCCCAGCTCTGCAGATATTTGTTGACCGCGCTGTCGCGCGGATTGGTGCCCATGATGGTGCCGCCGGTATTGTGCGTGCTCTGGTAGGGCACCACGGTCCATGGGTCGGTGCGCGCGGCCGCCGGGTTGAGCTTTGTCGGATTCATGGACTTGGCGATGTCGTTGACCAGTTGGGCGGCGTGGCGGCCCATCTTGTGCTCGTTCTCCTGGTAGTCGAAGGTCATGCGCATCAGCGGCTGGCCGAAGGCGTTGCGATAGGTCGGGTCGAGGTCGTAGCAATTGTAGCGGTTGGCCATCACGCTCCCGCTGGCATTGATCACCATCGCGGTCTGATACCACTTCGCCGTCGCCCGCTTCCATTCGCTGCCCCATTGCGGCGTGCCGGACGGCACCGGGCGGTAGCCGATCGGCAGCGGCGTGTTGAAGCCGCCGGAGACATTATAGCCGCCGACGAAATTGTGCGGCGCGCGGTCGAAGGCCCAGTTGGTGTTGAAGTCGTCGATGGTGGCATTGGAGCCGCCGGCGTTCATGAACGGGTTGAAATATTTGCCCTCGAAAAACAAGGTCGCGTTGGCGCCGGTCTGGTAGCAATAATTCTTGCCGATCACGCCTTGCTGCGCGACCGGATCGTAAGGCGTGCCTATGCCCGACAGCAGCATCAGGTGCACATTGTTGATGGCATAGGCGCATAGCAGCACGATGGTCGCCGGCTGCTCGAATTCCTCGCCGTTGAGTATGTTGGTGTAGGTGACGCCGGTGACGCGCTTGCCGTCGGAATCCTTGAGCACCTTGGTCACCCAGGAATGGGTGCGCAGCTCGAAATTGGGGTTGCGCATCGCGATCGGGATGACGGTGAGGTGCGGCGATCCCTTGGCATTGGCCTCGCAGCCGAAGCGCTGGCAATAGCCGCAATACTGGCAGGCGCCGAACTTGGATCCGTCCGGGTTGGTATAGGCGCGCGACGCGTTGGCGGACGGCCGCGGGAAGGGATGATAGCCGTTGTTGCGCGCCGCCTCGTTGAACATCTGGCTCGCCAGGATCGGGGTGAGCGGCGGCAGCGGGTAGTCGCGCGCGCGCGGCGCCTCGAACGGGTTGCCACCCGGCTGGATCTCGCCGCGCAGGTTGCCGGCCTTGCCGGAGATCGCGGCCGTGTATTCGAACTTGTCGTAGTAAGGCTCGAGCTCCGCATAGGTGATGCCCCAGTCCTGGATCGTCATGTCGTCCGGGATGAAGGCCTTGCCGTAGCGCTCCTCATACATCGAGCGCACCTTGAACTCCATGTCGGTCCACCGCCAGGTGTGGCCGCTCCAATGCACCGCCGACCCGCCGACCACCTCGCCCGGCAGGAAGGAGCCGAGCCGCCGCATCGGCAGCGCCTCCT
>JAQGKJ010000126.1 GCA_028290165.1 Bradyrhizobium sp.
GATCGCCGGCGAACAGATCGTGCTCCAGCGCGGTCCGAACCACGACACCGAGCGCCGACATCGCGGAGCCTGCCGCGACCGGATCGGTGGCATCGGCAGCCACCAACAGCGCCGGATGATCGCCGCGCCGCACCGCGCGCTCCAAACCGCGCGGAATTTCCACGCCGAACAGCACCTTGCCCGACAGCAGCAGGTTGTCGAACTCGGCGACAGCGTGCACTTCGCGGGTGAAGTGGAAATAGGCGGTGTTCTCCAGCGCTTTGAGGATTGAGCGCGCGAGATCGCTGTCCTCCTGCAACAGCACCGCGGTCGGCAGATTGCGCGGCGTGGTGTTGATGGCGTAGCCGAACAATAGCAGCTGCATCACCGGGATCATCACGATCATCCCGAACGATACGCGGTCGCGCCTGAGCTGGATGAATTCCTTGACCACCATCGCATAGCTGCGCCGCCAGAAGCCGAACCGCGCTTCGCTCACGTCGCTTCGCTGGCTGGCTTGCTTGGCGATGACGCTCATTGGAAATTATCCTTCGAGCGGGTCATCAGTTCGATAAACACATCCTCCAGCGATGGCTCGCCATGCTGCCAGTGCAATCCCGGACGATCGCGATAGGGCGCGATGGTGGCCTCAAGCGCGGCCTTGTCGCGTCCGGACACATGCAGGCTGTTGCCGAACGGCGCCACCATGTCGACGCCGGGCTTGCCGGCGAGTTCGTCTGCGAGGGTGTGGAGGTCGTCGCCGGTGACCGTGTAGGTCGTCAGCGCCGACTTCGCGATCACTTCCTCCACCGTGCCGTGCGCCAGCAAATGTCCATAGGCGATATAGGCGATCTCGTGGCAGCGCTCGGCCTCGTCCATGTAATGGGTGGAAACCAGCACCGTCAGCCCTTGCGCTGCCAGCGCGTGAATCTCGTTCCAGAAATCGCGCCGCGCCTTGGGATCGACGCCGGCGGTCGGCTCGTCCAGCAGCAGCAATTGCGGATTGGGCAAGGTGCAGGCGCCGAGCGCAAGGCGCTGCTTCCAGCCGCCGGAAAGTTCGCCGGCGAGTTGCTCCTCGCGGCCGGTCAGCCCGAGCCGCTTGATCATCTCGCGGGCCGAGCCTTGCGCATCGCGCACGCCATACAGCCTTGCGACGAATTCCAGATTTTCACGCACCGACAGATCCTGGTACAGCGAAAAACGTTGCGTCATGTAACCGACCTGGAGCTTGATCTTGTCGGCGTCGCGGCGGATGTCGTAGCCGAGACACGTCCCCTCGCCGCTGTCGGGCGTCAGCAGACCGCAGAGCATGCGGATGGTCGTGGTCTTGCCGCTGCCGTTGGGGCCGAGGAAGCCGTAGATGGTGCCGCGCTTGACCTGCATCGACAGGTCATGCACCACCTCGCGGCCGCCGAACGATTTTGTCAGGCCCCTGACATCGATCGCGATGTCGGACACGGAGGCTGAAGCCGCGGTCATTGCTTGTCCGCTATCGGCGTCTTGGCGCCCGTAAATACGCTGATCGGCTGGCCGACACGCAAAGCATCGGGCCTGCTCGGCCGCGCCTGGATCAGGTACACCAGCTTGTTGCGTTCATCGAGGCTGTAAATCACCGGCGGGGTGTATTCGGCCGAGGTCGCGATGAAGTAGATCTTTGCGGTGAGATCCGCGGCGCAGTTGTCGCAGACAACCCGCACCTCGTCGCCGATCGCAAGCTTCGGCAAATCCGTCTCCGGCACGTAAAACCGCAGCTTCATGTTGCCGGGCGGCATGATCGACAGCACCGGCCGCTGCGCCGCGACCGTTTCGCCCTCGCGGAAATAGATCTGCTGAACGGTGCCGGTCACCGGCGCAAAGCCGATGCGCCGCGCCAGTCGCGTCTGCGAGGTGATCACCCGCGCTTCTGCTACCCGGAGCGCCGAGACGGCGGAATCGAGATTGGCCTGGGTTCCGGAGCCGGTCTTGCTCAGGGAGGCCGCGCGCTCATAGGTCTGCTGCGCGTTGGCAAGCGTCGCGTTATTCTGGTTGAGGTCGGCCTGCTGCAGGTCGTCGTCGACGGAATAAAGCTTCGAGCCGGCTTTGACCTCATCGCCTTCGCGCACATTGAGCCTGGTCACGCGTCCGGATTCGTCGGGACTGACGAAGATCATGTCGGCTTCGACCCAGCCATGATAGCCGGGATCCCTGCGCTCGTTGCAGCCGGCCAGCCCCGCTGCCAGCGCAAGCACCACGAGGGCTCCCAAGCCCATTCGCGACGACGTCATGTCGTCCTCCGTTCGCCAAAAATCAGATCGAGATGGACGCGAAACATCTCGGTTGCATCGAGCGGTGAATGTCTCTCAAACAGGCTTTTCCAGATCACGGCGATGATCGCAGGCGCCACGATGATCTGCGGAAAGTGCAAGAGTTCCGGTTGTTTGATCTCGCCGCGCGCGATGCCGAGTTCGATCAGAGCGCGCATGCCCGCGAGCCCACGCGAGATCACTTCGCGGTAGTAGAAGTCGGCGATAGCAGGGAATCTCGGGCCCTCGGCCACGATCAGGCGCATGATTTCGCCGCGCCGCGTCGTCGCCACTTGCTCAATGAAGGCCTTCGCAAACCCCTCCAGCGCCTCGCGAACCGACCCGTTCATGGACGGCGGCGGGACCAGACGGCCGATCAGCGGA
>JAQGKJ010000148.1 GCA_028290165.1 Bradyrhizobium sp.
GGGAAAATGTGGCTCAACGCTGATCTCGAATCGGGACGCAGCCTCGTCAGTCATCCACGCCGGAAGGCAGGCAAAGGTGCCGTCAAGTTGGTGCACAACGAGAAACGCGGCGCCGCCTCGCTCAAGCCGCCGCCTAACGCGCACGATCTCGCGGAAGCGAGGATGAAATGGGTAAGTGATGCGTGCTTCAGCCTGTTGTTCGAGGGCAGTATGTCGCCCTTCCGAGCAGGCGCCGCACGACTTCGTATTGACCGGGGAAGTGCTTGAGATAGATCGCCGCGCTGGCATGACGGAACTGATGGACGGTGATCCGCAGGCCGGTGGCGTTCTGGATGCGCTCGGTGATCTGGGTGCTAAACATGTTCGCCGTCTTCGGCTCACCGGCGACGCCGGGGAATAACCAGGCAGCGTTCGATCGGCGCAACAGCACCTGTCGGAACTCGTGAATGTATTCCTCGATCAGCCTGGTGAGCGCCTCACCGAATGTAAATTCGAGATCGACCCGGTTCTTGACGTCGTAGTGCGGGAAGACCAGCCAGAACGGCGAGTTTGGCCCGCCGGGCTTGATCAGGTTCTTATCCAGTTCGATAGAGACGAGGTTGGTCAGCCGGACCGGCGCAATGGAGAGGATGGCGATGGCGACCGCGAGCTGGGCGGTCAGGGCCGCCTTGACCGGAGCGTGTGCCTGGTCGGCACGGGCTTGCCGCATCAGCGCATTCGGCAGCGAGACCACCCCGCTCCAGATGCCTTCCGTGAGCACCTGCCGGATCAGCTTGAGGTTCTTGCCGGTCAACCCTCCGTGGCGGTGGTCTTCCAGTGCCGCCCTGATATCGTCGAGACGCTCGATGGCTGCCTCGTCCAGACCAATCTGCTTCGCCATGCTGAGCAGCTTCCAGCCGAGATCGATGGTGTAGACCTTCGACTCCTTGCCATTCTTCTTCCAATAGGCGTCGAGGACCGGCCCCACCACGTCGGGGTCCAGCAAGGCTGCAAACGATGTCAAGCTTTCGATGGGAATTCCCTGACGGACCGCCATGCGCGCCACCGCCACCAGCTCCGCGCGACGGGTGGCAATTGTCTTCGGGCTGCACGGCCGGCTGCGCTTGCCATCCGATCCCCTGCGCAGCTTGCCGAGTCCGGCGAGATACTTATCGATGTCGCGGCGCAGGCCCTCGGGAAACTCATCCCACGTCGGACCCTCCTTGGCCTTGAGCGGCGGCTCCGTCAGCCGCTGCGCCGGCCAATCCGGATTCTCGCCAGCAGATGCGTTCCAGGCCCGTGCGATGGAGCGACAAGCCGTACTGTTGGTGGCGAGCGAACTCGTCTCGGCGCGGTACCGCAGATAGTCGGCCACGACCGCATCACCGACCGAGGCCGGCATCAAGGTGCGGCCCGAGCAGTAACGCATTAGACCATAGAGGCGCGCCCGCCGGCCGCGGTCACCAATACCATCGCGTAACACCGCCCACTCGGCCGACAGTGCCACCCCGCGCGAGGGCACGTTGTACTCCTTGCCGAACCAGCGCAGCGCCGCCGCGACATTGGATTTGTGATTGGCCACGGTCTTTGCCGTGACGCCGACGCGAGCGTGGTGCAGCTGGCCAACCGGCAAGCGGATCGCCGTCCACCGGGCGGGGGTCACCTCAACCGGGCGGTCCAGCCATTTGGCGATCTGCCGCAGCGAACAAACCCAGTGACGTTTAATGCTCGCGGACAAGTCGACGGCGTCCTCGATCGCCGTCATCGCAGCGGAGAAGGTGGGTTCAAGGAGCGCCATCGGTTCGGTCATTGGGATCATTTCCTTCGCGATGCCGATGGAGGGGATTCCCCACCGATGTATACTAGAGCATATTGGGAAGACGTCAACAGTATAAAGGATACCTGTACTGCTGTAATCGATCCTAATCTAGAACTATACTGTGTCACGTTTATGTATACTGATGTATAAAGATAGAAGTTTATTACGTACAAAAAAAGAAAAGAGCGCGAGGGATTTTGCCCTCGCGCTCTTCATCATCGACACCCCTACGTCTCGCTCGTTGAAGATCGGGTGCGGCTGCGGATGTAATCGCGCAGGTACGACTGCGGGTAGCGCACTGCATGGCCGATTTTTACGAAGCGGGGGCCGTCGCCGCGTAAGCGGGCTTTCGCCAACCAACTGACCGACAACCCAAGAACGGGTGCGGCCTCTTTCGGGGCGAGCAAGGGGTCGTCGCCAATAGCCAAGGTGGTTTTCGTCAATTCGGTATCCTTCCGTCGATATTGATGTACGGAGGATGCCGAACGTGTTTCCGCAAAATTAGCGTTTTTTCCCGCCAAACTCAGAAAGTCTGCGGTCAGCGGTTGCCGCTCTGTAGGTTGGAATGGGCCACAGCATCTAAACTGGTCAGTTCACGGAGGTGTCGGCTGCGACGATAGTAGGTCAGACATCCGGAATAATAGATGGCGACTCCAGCAAAGGTGGTCGAAGCCGGGCAATTTGCTTGTCAAGGACATCCCAGTCAGGCGTCAGGGATTTCCAATTGAAACCTTCTAAACTTATGCCACCGCGATCGGCCGCAGATAGCCGGACACATACGACAAGTGAATTTGATTTGGTGATGTATCGTTCGCGGTCGGCACCATCGTATTTGCTGGCTTTGCTTCTCACCAGCTTCGCAACAGCGAGGTGTTGTTCAGCATGCATGCGTAGATCCCATTGACCTGTTCGGCCGGACCGGTCAACGGACCGGCCCCCTCAATAACCCCAATTGATCATTGCGAACAATTTTCGACCGCGAAGGCGCATTGTTCGCCACCTGTGAGGATACCACCCGTAGGTCCGGCATAGTTCAGACGGCTTACTCGGCCCTCGCTCATCACGACGTTGACGGTGCAAAAACGCCGGGTTGCTATTGCCGTGCTCAAGCTTGTCGATGTCGCACTGCCGGTCCCAGAATAAGTGTTACCCATGCGTTGGCCGCTAAAACTGCCATCTGTCTGAGCATACCCGGTGCCGACCGCAGTTACACGGTCGTTGCCGGAACTATAAGACCAAACCTCGGTGGCTCCCTCGGCAGCCTTAGAAGCCGGCGGCCCCATACAAGCGAGCACCTGTTCTCTGCTCAGTCCGACCATTTTTTCCTGGGCGCTCGGGCAACAACCGCTCGCTGCACCGCACACCCTGACATAATAATAGCTGCCCCGATAAGGCAGACGCCCTTCCAAAAAACCAATGCAACCCCCGACAAGCTCCACACAACCCCAAGAATAATTTACATACTATAGTTGATAAACATAAATTATGTAATCATTTTTGCTGCCGCGCATGGATATGCGCAGGCTTGTTGGTCAGAACGTCAAAAGGATTCGGCTGGAAAAGGCGCTCACGCAGGAGCAATTCAGCGACATTTCCGGGTTTAGCCAGCAGTACCTAAGCGGCCTTGAGTCGGGCAATCGCAACCCAACAATAGTCACCCTCTACGAACTAGCAAAAGCTTTAGGTGTTAGCCATGTGGACCTAGTTCTACCGCCCGCGCCGCGTACCAAGCGGCGGCCGTAAGGCCGTGGATCTTATCACGCCGGAACGGAAAATTATCCCATCTGGAATTATGAATAAAAGCATCACGCAGATTGACGCTGGCGTGGCGGTATAGCAGGCGTCGTTATGAAATCTCTTGGGTACCGTTGCAAGACAGCCATGGCTAGCGGCGGCGGAATCTGACAACCTTGGCGCATGCGCCGAGATTATCGCCTCTACGAGTTGAACGAAGACGAGTTCGAAAGTCTCGTGGTGAAAATCTGCGCGCGATGGTTTGGTCCGGGAGTGACCCCCTTCGCGAAAGGTCGGGATGGTGGCCGGGACGGAAGATTCCATGGCACGGCCGCTAACTTTCCCAGTGCGCGGGATTCACTTCAAGGCCATTGCGTATTCCAAGCGAAACACGTCGATGCGCCGAACAAATCCTGCTCCGACCGCGACTTTGAGCGGCTCGTGAAGGGTGAGCACAAGAAGATTATCGCATTGATCAAGGACGCGATCTGCGATCATTACATCCTTTTTACAAACCGGAAGCTTTCGGGAGGCGCCGATAGCAAGCTCATAAAGGCATTGCTATCAATCGGCCTGAGGACCGCGCACATCGTCGGGACAGAACGCTTACACATGAGCCTCGACGAATACGCTGACTTGCGTGCTGGTCTACCAAACCGCGACGATCCCGCGCCATTCCGCTTCAATCCTGATGACTTGGTCGATGTAATTGGTGCATTACACGAATACGCAGGCGGCGAAGCCGTGTCTGCTTTCAATAGCGCAAAAGACTTCGATACGATCAAAATCAAGACCGAGAAGAACAAGATTAATGGACTTAGCGATGCCTATTACACGCAAATGCTCGTCAACAATTCAATGCCTCACTTCCCGCGTGTTGAAGAGTTTCTTAAAAACCCGCGCAACCGAGATTTTGCGATCCAGTATCACGATGCCGCCGATGAGCTGAAACAAAAGATTCTTGTTCATCGCGCGGAGTTTGAAACTTTCGACAAGGTGTTCGCGTTCATGTACGAGGAGATTCAGCAGAAGCGTGAGGTAGTGAAAGGCAAGCGCCGCTTGGTGAGCATCCTCCTACATTACATGTATTTCAATTGTGACATTGGCTCAAAGACGGCAATAGCCGGACCGGTTGCTCCTGATGCTCACGCCTAGGAAACATCTGAACCTCGATGTCTCGGTCTTACGCATTGCTACGCTGATATTGCGTGAGCTAAACAAGCGCGGAGTAATTGAGTTTGAGCGTCTGCGCGGCCTGATCGTCCGGCGCGCAGGCTCGGACGCGGAGATGGCATTTCTGCCGGCTCTTAATTTTCTCTTTCTGTTGGGCAGAATCGACTATCATTTGAAGAACGATACAATTGAGTACAGAGCCGGCTGACATGCAAATTAGCCGCCTCTATTCGAATCAAGACCCGGTGTTTGCGCCGATTGACTTCAATTGCGCAGAGCAGGGCGATCGGCTGAACGTGGTCTATGGCGAGGTGCATAAGCCGAAAGATCAAAAGAAGGATTCGCACAATCTCGGGAAGACGACACTTATCCACCTAATCGATTTCCTTATGCTTAAGGGCACCTCGCCTGACCAGTTCCTCGTCAAGCATCAAGAGCGTTTCAAGGATTTTGTTTTCTTTATCGAAATCGTGCTGCCGTCTGGCGGTTATCCTCACGTTGATTGATTCAGATACGCCGCGCGATTCTGAACAAAAACGCATCGAATTTGGCGAGGATGAGATCGTGTTGCACCTGCACGACGAAGGGAATGACGGGCGCCTTTTTAAGATGGCCGAGTTTTAGCGTACCACGGCTTTCCGAACGATCCGCTGAAACTGGCGATCACCTCTCTCTTCGTAAAGCTGGTCCAGGGCACGGGTGACCGTCTCCTCGCTGATCGGCTTATCCGTATCGACGTAACGATTTACTTGTTGCGCCAACATCTTCAACGACATTGTCGCATTCCATTCTTTTTCATCAAGCAGCTTGCGGATCACCGGCATAGCTAGCGCTTGGCGGCTCGGCCGTCCAGTTCGCCGTTTGCCGACGACTGAAGCGCTCTCCCTTCGTCGATTCCTCAACAGCGACCGCGCCCATTTTTCGACATCTCGTTTTGAAAATGCCAAGGAGACACTGCCAAGGTTCGGTCCGAACTGCGCAACTAACTTATCACGAGCCGATGTTCCAGGGCGTGAAAATGTAAAATCGCCTCCCCGAGAATTACGCAGGAACAGCACTTCTTGAGTTAGACTGCCTTCCAGGCGGAAGCGCTGACCGTTCGGACCACAAGCAAAAACTTCCACGTTGCCCCGGTCGACGCCCCGCCAAAGCTCGGCATTGGCAACGTCGATCGCGGCTCCATCAGCTGCGTCGATCCCTTCTTCTCGCAGCTTTGTCACGTGCGGCTGATCGGGCGTACCGGCAACTAGCGAGCGGACAATGACGTCAACCGCTTCAAGCCTCGACAAGTACCCCGTTTGAACCAGTTCACTCATGCTACTCTCCGAATACCGTTTCGGTTGATCCCTTGCGCAGTGATTCGCGCGACATGCGCACCCCATAGTTTCAGCGCCTGTTTGCGTTCCGCAAGGAAATCATGCCGTTGATACACAGCCGCTACCCCGGAAATCGCCCCGTTTTGGTGGTTAAGGATTTTGTCGGCCACATGCGGCGCGACACCGAGCCGCGCCATTCCGGATACGCAAGTCCGTCGTAGATCATGAAGCCGCCACCCGGTGACGCCGGAGAGTTGGTCAAGCTCTCGCTTTGCAAGACTGAAGTCCTGAAAGGGAGCGGTTCCTGATCGGGAAAAAACGAACATGCCAGTCTTATCGGCCCGGCTGAGGACCGCCATGGCCTGATCCGATAGATAGACCTCATGGGCCTTGGCATTTTTCGTCCGCGCTGACGACAGCTTCCATGTTTGGCGCGCCATATCAATCTCATCCCAGGTGCAACGTGCCATTTCCTCACGACGTTGGCCCGTAAGCGCGAGCATTTCGACGACTCCACCGTAGGGACCGCCGATCTGTCGCGCGGCGGCGATAACCCGCGCGAGCTCGTCATCGCTCAACACTCGATCCCTTGCTACTTCCTTGGTCGGCAGCGGCACACCGTCGGCGGGCGAGCGGTCCAGCACTGCACGACCCACACACCAGCGAAAAAAGGTTTTGATCGCCTTCAGTGCTTTGTTGGCGGCGACAGGAGCTCCGCGGTGCTCAATTGCACTCACGACATCAATCACGTC
>JAQGKJ010000311.1 GCA_028290165.1 Bradyrhizobium sp.
TTCATGCGCTTGCAGGGACGTGATGTCGGTTCCTCGAAACAGCACCGATCCGCTGGTCGGCTTGATCTGGCCGGTCAGGAGTTTAAAGAACGTGCTCTTGCCGGCTCCGTTGGGGCCAATCAGGCAGCGCAGCTCTCCTTCTGCAAGCGCGAAATCGACGCCGCGGATCGCCTGCACTCCGCCGAAATGCTTGACCACCCCGCGTGTCTCGATCAGAGGCAGAGTCATGCCTTGCCCTCTCGCGCGACGCTTCGTGGCGAGGTTTCCGGCCGGCGTAGCGACATGAGCCACGGCACCATGCGTTCCGTCACCATCGGCGCGATCCCTTTGGGCACCAGCAGCACGAAGACCAGAAGAATGGCGCCGAGCACGACGTTCGCGTTGACGGTCTGCTGAGTCCCGATCTTGACGGTCAGCCAGGAGATCGCCATGGCGCCGATCACCGGACCGAGCAGCGTCCCCGCTCCGCCGACCATCAGCCAGATGATGATCTGAGCCGACTGCACCACGCTGAATGCGGTCGGGCTGACAAAATTTCCCCAAGCGGTGAACAGGCAGCCGGCGATGCCGGCGAGAGCACCGCCTGTCGAAAACGCGATGAGCTTGTGCAGCCGCGCATCATAACCCAGGAACTCGACACGTTGCTCGTTCTCGCGCACCGCAACGAGCACCCGTCCGAAGCGCGTCCTGAGCAGCGCGTGCAGTCCAAAATAGCTGATCAGCAGGATTCCCGCGCTGAGCGTGAACATGCCTTCCGGCTCAAGCGTATTGTCGGGCTGAAACGGAATGTTGAGCGACGGAACGTTCGGCATGCCATTGAAGCCGCCGAGCAAGGCTTCACCGATGTGGTACTGCGGTCCGGCGGTCGAATTGACCACATTGTAGAAGATGAGCGTGACCGTCAGCGTAATGACGCCGACATAGACGTCGCTGATGCGCGCATAGAACATGAAATATCCGAGCCCGGCCGCAAACGCGGCCGGCAGCGCCATCGCAATGAGGAACGGCAAGGTACTCTCGCCGATGTTGACGACGCTCACCGCGTAGGCATAGGCGCCTAAACCAAAGAAGGCGGAGTGGCCAAAGCAGAGAATGCCTCCATAGCCCCAGATGAAAGCCAGGCTGAGCGCCAGGATGGCGAAAATCACATAGAGCGTGATTTGCAAGAGAGTGTACAGGTCGACCGCGATGGGCAGACCGATCAGCAACACTATTCCGACAACACCTACGGCAACCAGTGCGGCATTTTCCCGAAGAAACTTTGTCATAGATTGCCCCGGAAATAGCGGCCGGTGATGCCTTGTGGCAGCAGGCGGATCAGGATGATCGCAGCCCCAAGAAGCGCCACTTCGCCGTAGACCGGATTACTTGCAAACGATGCAAGCTGATTGATGACACCAAACAGCGATGACGCGGTGATCGTGCCGACCAGCGCTGCCGGCCCTCCGCCGATGACCGTGATAAAAGCGCGACCGATGTACGAGCCGCCAATGCTGGGGAAGACCCCCGAGACGGGGGCAAGCACGCCACCCGCAAGCCCGGCCAGTGCCGCGCCGAAGGCGAATGTCACGGCGTAGATCCGCGAGGTATCAACGCCGAGCGCTGCGGCCATCTCGGCATTCTGCATCGTTCCCCTTGCCAGCAGCCCGAGGCGGCTGGTCCGCAACACAAGATAAACAGCGGCGATTGTCGCGATCGACATGGCGATCACGAACAGGCTGTAGCCGCTCGCCTGGTAGGAGCCGATGGTAATTCCCGGCAGAGGCGTTGGAACGCCTTCGGTGATATCGCCGAAAATCATGGTCAGGATGCCGACAATGAACAGACTCAAACCCCAGGTCGCCAGCATGGTTTCGACCATGCGCCCATAGAGACGGCGTATGATCAGAAATTCGATGGCGGCGCCGATGGTGGCGACTGCGATCGGAGGAATCACAAGAATAGCAATCCAGATATTGACATGATGGTGCACGGCGACAGCGGCGCTATAGCTGCCCATCACCATGAATTCCCCGTGGGCAAGATTGATGATGCGCATCATGCCGAAGACGATAGCCAGGCCGATACTGATCAGCGCCAGCGTCGCAACGGCATAGATGAAATCGATCCCGACAACGACTGCTAGATCCACCGTAAGTTATCTCCGAAAACACGCGCCGGTGCGTCGTGCCACCGGCAGATCGCGACCAATTCTCTCCTGCCCAGCGCGCCGCCATGTCGGCGGACGCCGGGGATGCCTTGGCCTGCTAGTTCACCTTGATGATGTACTGCTTCGCTTCACGGGGGTTTTTCTTCAGATCGCACACCGCGGCTGTGTCGTCCGGCTTGCGTTGCGGGAACGTCTCGATAAGAACGGGCACCTTGTCCTTCATCTTGGCGAGATGAACGTCGAAGATGCTGTGATGGGTTTGCGGATCGAGCGTCACGGTTCCGCTCGGCCCGTCGATACTGATTCCGCTCTCGAGCGCATCAATCACCTTTTCCCGATCAAGAACGCCTGCCTTTTTGACTCCGGCAGCCCACAGCAACATACCCTGATAGCTCGACATCGTCAGATCGGACACAGGGGGGTAATCCGCTCCATATTTGGCACGAAAGCGCTTGAGGAAGCCCTTGTTGGCCGGGTTGTCGAGAGTTTCCAGATAATTGTAAGCCACCACGATGCCGTTGCTCTCTTCCCGCGTGAGCACGAGTTGCTCGTTGGCGCCCGAGAAAGTCGTCGATGCGATTGGAATCTTACCGGACAAGCCTGCGGCATTGAACTGCCGATAGAACGAGATCGGCCCGCCGCCGACCAGAATCGTCATGATCCAGTCGGGTTTGGCTGCCTGGATCTTGGAGATCGTGCTGCCAAAATTCGTCGCATCAAGCGGGAAAAACTCGGTGCCCAGCACCTCGCCCCCGCCATCCTTGACGTACTTCTTCACCCAATCCGAAGTGATCTGGCCGTAGTTGTAATCCGCGGCAAGCGTGTAGACCTTTTTGCCCCATGTCTTCATGCCGTATTCGACGAGGATTTGGGTATTATGCGCGGGCGTCACGCCATCAATAAAGATGTTCCGGTCGCAGACGCCACCTTCATATGGCATATCGTAGAAATACAGCGTCTTGTACTTGTCGAGGACCGGCCTGATCAC
>JAQGKJ010000249.1 GCA_028290165.1 Bradyrhizobium sp.
TCGCGAACTTGAACCCCTGGCGCACGAACTTGTCGCCATCCTTGACGGTCAAGCGCTTGGCGACTTCGCCGAGTTGATCCCAGTTCTGCGGCCAGTCCTTCGCGGCATCGAGTCCGACCTCCTTCAATTGCTTGGCGTTGAGATAATTGCAGTAGCCATAAAACCACATCGGATAGCCGTAAACCTTGCCGTCTTTGGTGGCGCCGTCGACGAACGCCTTGGCAAAATCGCCGGTAAAGGCGCCGAAGGTATCATAGCCGAGTTGCTTGACATCGAGGGGCGCCAGCAGACCCTTATCGAGCCATACCGGCATGAACCAGTCCTGGCTGACGAACCCATCTGGCGCAGTCCCGGTAGCAAATCCGACGCTGATCTTCTTGCCGAGATCCCCGAACGCGAACCATTGGAAGTCGACCTTGACGTGAGGGTTCTGCTCCATGAACATCTTGACGCGCTTGTGCACCCAGGGACGCTGCTGCGGGTTGTCGAAGGTCCAGAAGCTGATGTCGACGGCCTTCTTGGTCTGGGCAAAGGCACGCCCGGCGATCGGCACCGAGACCGCCGCCCCAAGACCCGCCGCACCGATGCTGCGAACGACGTCGCGCCGACTAGGACTTCCAATTGCAGATTTCTTCATTGCTTTCTCCCAAATTTGAAGTCTGACCTGTCGCCAGAGCTTGTTATTCCGTCCTTATTTCGTTCTCGTTGGCGGGCCGGTGTCCTTGCGTCCCCTGGAGGCGATCAACAAATCGTTCGGCAGTGATTTTTCGTTTCGCGTTGTAGTCCTTCTTAGGCTTCCGCCACGTTCCAGCTTCGGCCACTGTCGCCGAATCCTTCCCATCCGCCGTCGGTGACGACGACGGTATCCTCGAGATTGATGAAGCCGCGCTTCGGATGCAGGATCGCGGTCTCGATCGAGATCACCATGCCGCTTTCGAGCGGACGGTCGGCGTCGGTGGCGGGATACGGCACCACGCCCTTGCCGGTGAGATGGGGAGCTTCATGGCTGACGAGCCCCATGCCGTGGGCAAGAAAATCGAAATGCGGCAGCTGCTTCGAGCCGCGCATGGCCGCTTCCGCCGCCGCGTAGATGTCGCCGCCGCGCCCGCCGGAGCGGATCGGCTTGCGCGCCGCCTGCTGAATGCTCTCGACCTCCGCGAGCAATTCGGTGAGTTCGGAGTCCGGCTCGCCCAGCACGCCCATGCGGCAGAGATCGCCGATATAGCCGTGATAGTTGGCTCCGGAGTCCAGCGACATGATGTCACCGGCAGCGAGCACTTGGTCCGACGGCGCGCGGTTGAGGCTGGTGCCGGCGGAAATCAGGCAGTATTCGAAGTTAAGATCGCGGTTGGTTTCTTCCCGGCGCAGGCGTCCGACGACGTCGTGCTTGGTCATCCCAGGACGGCACGCCGAAAACGTCGCCTGCATCGAAGCAACGACGCGCTCGGAGGCCTCCTTCAGAAGCGAAAGCTCGCCGGCCGTTTTGCGGGCGCGCAGCCGCTCCAGCGGAACCGTGGCATCGATCATAGTGCTTTCGGCAAACGACGAACGTAGCACATCGGCGGCATCAAGCGGCAAAAACGGCATCTCCACGCCGATCCTGGCGGTGGCAACCCCCATTTTCCCGATGTGGGAGACCGCCGATTGCATGGCCTCGACACTGGTCATCCACGATGTCTCGGCAACGCCCGTCCAGAACCGGTTCAATTGCTTCTCGAAAATCTCGAGTTTGTTGCCGATGAACACCGATCGCTCGGCCTGCCCCTTGGCATAGATAAAGACCGGCAGATATCGGCTGAGGCCGATCGGATCCATGGTCTCGAAGAAGAAGAACCGGTATCCGCCCAACAGATACCCGACATTGTGCTTCGACGTCGCGATCAGGACATCGATGCCGGCCTGCTCCAGCAGGTCGTCGAGTTTTTTGGTGTCGAAGGGAATCGTCGAAGCATGGCTCGCCGAACGAATATTCATTGCAGCATCCTTTCTCTTGATAAAGCGGAGCGATGCGGCGGCTTGACCCGCGGCAGCCGCGCGCTCTCGCGAATGATGAATTCGTAGGAGAGATTGAGGTCCGGATCGCTGGTCGGGCCGGCAAGGCCACGCTCGATGAAGGCGCCCAGATAGCGCCCGAATTCGACGGCGTCGATGTTGGGCTGCAGGCGCTCCTCTTGATAGCGCTGCAAGGCCTGCGGCACCGAAGCGCATTCATCGAGGCTTCGCGCCAGCGCGACCGCGTCCTGTGCCGCTTTCAGCACGCCGACACCGACATGGGGACGGCTGACAAAACCGGCATCGCCGATCAGCGCGACGTGACCGAAAGCGATGTTTTCGGATTCGACATCGTAGATCGGCTGCAGCAGATGCCTACCTGCGCGAAGCACCACTTCGGCAAATTGTGGCGGAAGATCGCGCGCACCGGCCTGCCGAAGCGCGTCGATATGCACTTTGCGGATCAGCGGCGGCGGGATCGATTCGTGCCGCTCGCCGCTCTCGTCGGTCATCAGGCCGTCGAGAGCGGCGCCCGGGGCGACATGGGTGTACCACAGGAAATTGTAACGGCGTGCGCCCTTCGCGTTGGAGCCGTCCTGACCCAGCAACGGGTAGCCGATGAACTGGCCGCCGGGCGGAAAACAGAAGCTGAACCGATCGAAGGTCTCCGCCATGAAGGCATCAGACAGATCCGTCTCGTCCATGATCCCGCGCCAGGCAACATAACCGCCATAGGTCGGCACGATATTGGGCGCCAACAGACCACGAACCCTGGAGCGGATTCCGTCGGCAC
>JAQGKJ010000267.1 GCA_028290165.1 Bradyrhizobium sp.
GCGGCTCCAACCCTGAAAGAGAGAGACCGGGAATGAACCGACTTCTGGCCAACGGCACGGTCAACGCGGCGCAGTCGGGCGAGGGGCCCGCGCTTTTCCTGTTTCATTCGCTGCTGTCGGACCGGGCCAGTTTCGACGCCATCGTCCCGCAGCTGGCGCGGTCGTTCCGGGTGATCGTTCCGGAATTGCCCGGCTTCGGACAATCCGCCGCGGTCGGCGGCGGTCTCTCTGATGTCGCCGACCGGATGGCTGAGGCGGTCAGGGACGCCGCCGGCGGCGACGACGTGATCGTGCTCGGCAACGGCTATGGCGGCTTCGTCGCGCTGCATATGGCGATCCGTCATCCCGGCATCGCCACCCGACTCATTCTCGCCGATTGCGGCGCGGCGTTTTCGGATGGCGGGCGGGAGGCGTTCCGCAACATGGCGGCGGTATCCGGGGCCAAGGGGCTGGCCGCGATCACCGACGTCGCGATGCGCCGGCTGTTCGCGCCGGAGTTTCAGGAGCGGCACCCCGACCTGATGCGCGATCGCCGCGAGGCGTTCTTGCGCACCGACCCGCAGGTGTTTCAGGCGGCGTGCGCGGCGCTGGCCGAGCTCGACCTGCGGCCCGAGCTTTCGCAGGTCAAGGTCCCCGTCCTCGTGCTGGTCGGCGAGCATGACGAGGCGACGCCGCCGCCGATGTCGCGCGAACTGGCCGCCCGCCTGCCGCATGCGCGGCTCCGGATCCTGGCGGGCTGCGCGCATGTCCCGCAGCTGCAGGCGCCGGATCTCTTTCTGGATGCGATCGGCGATTTCATGCCGGCGGACGCAGTCCGCTTCAGGCAGTAGACGGGCTGGGATGCAAAGCTGCGACAACGCTTTCCAACACCGCGAGGGCATCGCTCGTGCCATCGGCGTGGCCCTTCTCGAAATCAACGCCATTCTGGCCCATCGTATTGGTGATGTGCGCCAGACAAAGAAGTGACACGCCAGCGGATCGTGCAAAGGCGTAGAGCGCCGCCGCTTCCATCTCGACTCCAAGTATTCCTTTGCTCCGGGCCGCCTCAATCGCTTCGGCCGTCTCACGAAACGGCGCATCCGTGGTCCAGGTGCCGCCGACGACCACTCGTGGTCCCCCTTTCGAGGTGGCCTTGGCCGCGCTTTCGACTAGCCATGGGTCAGCCTCGGCGAACTCGGCAGGCGCCGCGTAATGGTAGCTGGTCCCCTCGTCGCGCAACGCCCGATCAATGACGACGAAATAGGGCGGCGGTCCGGATGCCATAATCTGACCGGCCGAAGTGAGGCTGACGAGCAGCCGACAGCCGCTCGCGAATAATTCTTCAGCCACCAGAACTGCGAACGAAGCCCCCACCACCCGGCCAATAATGCCTACCTTTTGCCCGGCAAGCGAAAAGGTATCCAGTTCGGTGTGGTAGCAGGGCCAGCCTGCAAAGGGTTTGGTCTTTCCCGTCGCGCGAAGCGTGCGCACAAGGTCGCCATCGGGGTCCAGCAGGCATACCGGCGGCACTTCAACAGTCGGGAGGTTCTTTTGGCGTCTTGCCTCGCGCAGCAACGCAGAAGGCTCAAAGACCGAAGGTGATGAAGTGTTCTTGTGATCTAGTATCGGAGGCGTAACCATCTTGATGCGACCTGGCGGCGTTGCGGGTGAAGGAGACATTTTATGAGCGATACTGGCAGAAAGGCCCATTGGGAGAATGTCTACAGGACCAAAGGCGAAAGAGAAGTCAGCTGGTTCCAGGAAAATCCCGCGCCATCTCTCGAGCTGATAACACTGGCAGGTCTTTCCGCCGATGCTTCGATCATCGATATCGGGGGCGGCGCGTCACGACTCGTGGACGCGCTTGTCGAACGTAACCGTGGCCAGATCACGGTCCTGGATCTTTCCGCCGCTGCTCTCGATGCGGCCAGGGAGCGTCTGGGGGCACGGGGAGCGAGCGTCGAATGGGTGATTGCCGATGTCACCACCTGGGAGCCGTCGAAAACCTATGATCTGTGGCACGACCGTGCCGTGTTCCATTTCCTGACCGACAGGGACGATCAGTCCGCCTATGTCGACCGGCTGAAGAAAGCTGTTAAGCCCCGAGGGTGCGCCATCATCGGAACGTTTGCTTTGGACGGCCCGGAGAGATGTAGCGGGTTGCCGATCGTACGACACGATGCAGCCTCTCTGTCCACGGTCCTGGGGACCGATTTCAAACTGATCGACGCGCGGCGACATGACCACACGACGCCCTGGGGCGCGGTGCAGCGATTCCAGTTCAGTACGTTTCGTCGAAACCAAAACCCCGGCGCGTTTGAGCCGCCAGCCATTGCGCCCTAGCACCGGCCGGAGGATGGAATGGTTTCCATCCGTCATCACCTGCCCGAAATGCGGAAATAGCGCGGCCGAACCCGATGCCCGAAAACGCATGCCAGTTTTTCTATGATTGCAGGAATTGCGGAGAGCGTCTCAAGCCAGAAGCGGAGATTGCTGTCGCAAGTGACACGGCGAGATTGGGCACCTTCCGCGATTGATCGCTCCCTTTCTCCGTCAGCCGGAATGCTGCCCCTGGTGGCCGCGGGCGTCCTGGAAGGCAGTGAATTGCGTTGCGCCTTGCAAAAGCGTGGCGGCCGCTGCATCATCCCCGCAACAAGAGTTTTTAAAAAGACATTGGGGGGAATTCCATGTCGGCATTATCACGCCGCGATTTTCTCGCGCTTACCGGTTCCGCAGCTGCCGCAACCGTGGGGTCGTTCTCGACCGCCGCAGATGCCGCGATGGGACCGAACGACAAGTTCGATCTTGTGATCAAGGGCGGCGACGTGCTCGACCCCAGCCAGTCGCTGCGGGGCAAACGCGACATCGGCATCCGCTGGGGCGTGGTCGAGGCGATCGAGGCGGAAATTCCGGCCGCCCGCGCATCGAAGACCATCGATGCCACGGGCAAACTGGTGACCCCGGGGCT
The DNA here is from genome assembly GCA_028290165.1 of Bradyrhizobium sp. Next base: position 2,948 of record JAQGKJ010000267.1, read on the forward strand.
GATCGACCTGCATTGCCACGTCTATCCGTACGGCTCGGCGATCGGCATTCCCGCCGACGAGCTGGTGCAATTTCAGGGCACCACCACGGTGGTGTCGGCGGGCGATGCCGGCGTCAACAACCTCGCGGCGCTGCGCCGCTACATCGTGGCGCAGTCGCGGGCGCGGATCTATGCGTTCGTGCACATCGCCAACAACGGATTGTCGGCATTCCCGGTCTCCGAGCTCTACAATATCGACAACGCCCAGGTGGAAGCCTGCGCGATGGCGCTGGCGGAAAATCCGGATTTCCTGATCGGCGTCAAGGTGCGGATGTCGGAGAACGTGATCTTCAAGCACGGCCTCGAGCCGCTGAAGCGCGGCATCCAGGCCTGCGAGATGTGCGGCTGGCCCGCGAAAATGATGGTGCATATCGGCGGCGTCGAGACCGGCGAGCTGATGTCGCAGATTCTCGATCTGCTGCGGCCCGGCGACGTGCTGACCCATGCCTATTCGGGCTTCCCGAACATGTCCGGCGCGTTCACCAACATCGTGCAGAACGGCAGGCTGCTGCCGGCGGCGCTTGCCGCCAAGCAGCGCGGCGTGATCTTCGACGTCGGGCACGGCGGCGGCAGTTTCGACTTCACAGTCGCCGAAGTGGCGATTCCCGGCGGCTGTGCGCCGGATACGATCTCGTCCGACATTCACGTATTTTCAGGCAATTCGCCGGGCGTGCCGTATCTGCCGAACGTCATGAGCAAATTCCTGTTGCTCGGCTTTTCGCTGGAGCAGGTGGTGACGATGACGACCACCGCGCCGGCCAGGATCATCAACCGCGCGCCGAAGATCGGCACGCTGCAGGTCGGCGCGCCCGCCGATGTCGCCATCCTGGAGTTGGTGGAAGGCCCGGTGACGTTCGTCGACACCCGCAACAACAAGCGCGACGGCAACGTGGTGTTGAAGCCGGTGCAGACCGTGATCAACGGCGTGCCGTTCGGGCGGCCCTATCAATCGCCGTTCTCGGTGCGATAGCGAATTGATCTGCCTGAGCAGGTCGTGTTCAGCCTGTCCCCCAGGCCGCCGCAAAGTTGCGAACGGCCCGATGGGTTCCAGCATTCGCAACGGGCGGACAGCGCAGTCTACCGGCGCGTTGATGCACGAAATCTCCGGCCAACTTGTTGCGTCAAAACGAGAATCGAGAGCGTCGGTTCTGATTCGATCAGAACCGATCCATGCTCTAATCGGGCTTCTTGCCGCTATCCTTCACGCCCTCAAGGAACGCGCGCGTCTCGCGGTTGAGAAACTCCACATCCGCTGGAATCGCGCCCCCCGCCGAGGCGTGGCCTGTCACCGTGCCGGGGCTGATCGTCATCATCTTGACGCGGTTAATGCTCTTGCCTGCCTCCTGCGGCTCGAATTCCGGATTGAGCAAATCCTTGGTGCCGGTGAGGATCAGTGTCGTGGCCTTGATCGACGTCAGCGCTTTGGCGGTGTCGCCATTGAAACCCGGCGTCGTGCCGACGTCGTGCCGCTCATACGCCCAGGTCTGATAGATCCAGTCGTTGGCGTCGAATGCCTTGAGCACCGCGGTCTCCTGTTGCTCCATCCATGGCAGGACATCGACACCGTTCTTGAACTGTGCCGAATACATGTCCGGTGTGCGCGCCGACAGCAGATTGAGAATGTCACGCCAAAGCCGCACGCCCTTCTCGGGCGGCGCGTAGTAATTGCCGTCCTTAAATGCCGGGTAGGTCATGATCGCCTTGCGCGAGGCTTCCAGCACCGCCACGGTCCAGCCCGGCGTCTTCGCCAGCGGCACCATCGCCACCAGCACGTCCATGAAATCGGGATGGCTGACGCCCCATTGCAGCGTCTGCATACCGCCCATCGACGGGCCGATCACGGCGACGACATGGTCGAGGCCGAATTTTTCCTTGAGCAGGCGGTATTGCGATTCCACCATGTCGCGGATGGTGAATTTCGGAAATTGCATCCGCGGCTGCGCTTTCGAGGTGCTTGGCGAAGTGGAAAGCCCGTTGGCAATCGCATCGGTGCAAATGATAAAGTATTTGTCGGGGTCGAGCGCCTTACCCGGGCCGATCATGAAATCAATTCGATGATGATTGCCGCCCACTGCCGTCACCATCAAAATGGCGTTGGATTTTTTTGCGTTCAAGGTGCCGTGGGTGACGTAGGAGATCGAGAAATCCTTGATGGCCTCGCCGCTTTCAAGCTTGAGGTCGCCTTCGCTGTAGAGCTGGTGCGGCGGCTGTTGCGGCGTATGCGCCGCGGCGGGCACCGATAGCAACAGGCCGGCGGTGACGAGATGTCCGATGCGTTTCACGTGGTTTCTCCCCCTGCGCGTACAAAATGATGGTTACGTTTTTACGAAGTGGGCACTCGCTAATTAGCGATTGTGCTAAAGTAGCCCAAAGTGGAATTAATGATCGCAATTTTCCCCGGTTCCGTGCAAGGGCGGTCGGGGTCAATTCGTCGGCCAATCGACGCAAAACAGGAGGACGCTCGGCGGTACCTGTAATCGCATCGGGTTCGTCGAGCGAACTCGGTGCAGCCGTTCAGGTGCAGATGGCCTAAAAGCGACAGAGGAGAAATCCGATCCGGTGCGAATCTTCCGGCTCGTCCGCCTTTCCAATAATCGGGCGTCGACCGCCCTGCAGGAGAGTGGCTTTAGATGCGAACCTTTCCGCATCATCCATCTGATACGCCGACACGATGGCGATAAACCATTTCCCAGCCTTTCCACCCTGAAAAAAGCAGGATCAAAACTACGACCAGCGAGAGGATCAGCCCCATTGGGATAATCGCCGCGCTTCCGTGCTCATAGCGCGAATACCAGTTGTAGGCCTCGATAACGACTGCGATGATGTTGGCGGCCGCATGCAGCCACGCATCCGAAAGATTTCGAATTTGATCGTCGCCCATGACGTCGACCAAGCCCATCACGGCTGCCAGCGCGGCCATGATCAGACCGACGCCTAACAGCCACAACGCAGCGGTTGACCAGAAGTCGTTCGCGGTTCGCCAGAACGCGATGTCGCAAACCAGCGTCAACACAAAGCAGGCAAGGGGAAATGGGATAAGCATCGGATGGATGGGGTGGCCGGCGATTTGAGCGGTTGATCTGGGGTTTGGCATCGACTCCTCCAACCAGCGAGCTGCGGGGCTCAGTCGCGGCGCGCAACAATGCGCGGAGGCGTTTCGTTCCGGGCTGCCGTCAGTCCCAGAGCAACAAGCATTATCAGATTTGGCAATTTTCTAAAGTGCCGAAATGTCCGGCTTCAGGGTCTGGGCCAAATGTCAGATACCTGGGCGCTATCTCCGCCTCGCCGGCAGGGCGAGGCATCCGCCAGCGGCATCTTCCGGAGCGCCTTCACGCCATCGCCATCGCGAACACCACTTCGATCAGCGTGCCCGAATGCGGCGCGGTCTTGATGTGGAATTGCGCGCGGTTGGCTTCGGCCAGCGCCTTGGTCAGGCACAGGCTGACCCCGCTGTCGGGGGCCTGGTCCGGGGGGACTTGGGTCCGGAACGGCTCCATCGCGGCGGCGACCTCGTTGTCGTTCAGTCCGTGGCCGGTATCGCGGACCCGCAACACCACCTCGCCGAAATCCGACAGCGCGGTGGAGACGATGACCTGGCCGCCGGCGTTCGCAAGATGGATCGAGTTGGCGATCAGGTTCAGCGTGATCTGCCGCAACGCGTGGGCGTCGGCGAGCACCGGCCGCAAGCCCTGCGCCAGCGAGGTGCGGATGATGATGCGCTCGCGGTTGGCCTGCGGCTGCATCGCCGCGACGCAGCTCTCGACGACCTCGTTGAGGTTCTGGCTGGCGAACACGAGGTCGAGCTTGCCGGTCTCGATCCGCGACAGCTCGAGCAGGTCGTTGATGATGGCGATCACGCGCTCGCCGGAACTGCGGATGTCCTTCATGTATTCGACATAGCGCTCGCCGAGCGCGCCGAAGCGTTCGCCGATCATCACCCCGGCAAAGCCGATGATGGCGTTGAGCGGCGTGCGGACCTCGTGACTGATCCGCGCTAGCAGGTCGGCCTTGGCGTTCGCGGCGCGGTCGGCGAGCCGGCGCGCCTGCTGCAGCTCGCTTTCGCTTTTCCTGCTCTGCGACTGGTCGCGGAACACCGCGAAGAAATTCGCACCCCCGGGCCGGGTCCGCCCCATCGTCATCGACAGCGGGATCAGCCCGCCCCCGCGGACGCGGCCGAGCACCTCGCGGCCGTGATCGATCTGGCTGGCGATGTCGGCGCCCTTGAGGCCCTCGACATAGTCGCGGACCGCGCGCTGGCTTTCCGGCGCGAACAGCTGGGCCAGATTGCGTTGCACGAGCTCGGCGCCGTCATAGCCGAACAACGCCTCCGCGCTGCGGTTGCAGCAATTGAGGTTGCCCTCGCCGTCGAACATCACGATGCCATCGGCCATGGTATCGAGAATGGCGCCGAGTTCCTCGGCATTGGCGTGGCCGGCCGGCGACGCCGCCGGTGCCGATGCTGCAAGCGCCGGCGCGATCGCGGCGGCTGCCTGGGCGCTGTCGCTCCCTCGGCCCGAAAAGATCAGGGCCAGCGCGGGATCGCCGTCCCATGCGATGGTGTAGAGACGCGCGTCGGCTCCCGGCGATGGCGGTTGATCCGGCGACGATGCGGCGGCGGAAATCGTCACCGGCGTGCCGGTGTCCGATGTGCTGCTGGCGGTCGAGACGCCGGCCTCGACATAGAGCGCGTCGAGACCCCCGGCCTCCTGCAGGTCATGCAGGTCGCGATAGCCGATGGCTTCCAGAAATGCGGGGTTGGCGTAGAGCAGCCGGTCGAGCCGGTAAATCAGCACGCCGACCGGCAACAGATCCAGCAGCGCCTTGTCGCGGCGGGCCTCGCCGCGCGGGGGCTGCTCGGGCGGCGCCAGCC
>JAQGKJ010000292.1 GCA_028290165.1 Bradyrhizobium sp.
GATGCACCACTCCTGGATCGTCATGTCGTCAGGAATGAATTTCTTGCCGTAACGCTCCTCGTAATTGGAGCGGACCTTGAATTCCATGTCGGTCCAGCGCCAGGTGTGCCCGCTCCATTGCACGCCGGAACCGCCCACCACTTCGCCGGGCAGGAACGAGCCGAGCCGGCGCATCGGCAGCGCCTCCTTCTTCGGATTGTTGCGCACGGTGAGGGTGTCACGAGCGGTGTTCTGCATCAAATCGTGGTGCACGACATAGCGCAGCTCGTCGCGGATATTGGGCATCGAATAATCGTTCTCGCTCGAACGAAGCGCGCCGCGCTCGAGCGCGACCACCTTCAACCCCGCTTCCGTCAATTCCTTGGCGAGAATGCCGCCGGTCCAGCCCAGGCCAACGATGACGACGTCGACCTCTTTGAGTTTCGTGGTCATGGCTCGCCCCTCAGCTCATGTCCGAGATGCCGAGCGGCTTGATCGGGAAAGGCTTGCCGCGGTATTTTTCGACGTGGTCGCGATGCACAGCTATGACGCCGGGAAAGCCGATGATCGCCCATCCCGCCTTGTTGCGATTGCCGCCGTAGATCGGGTCGGAATAGATGCCTTCGATCACGGTCTGGTACAGTGTCGTCCAGAACACCCGCACCGGCAGCCCGTTGTCGAACGTGATCTTGCCGGTCGACAGGCCGATCAGCACCTCCTGGCGTTGCGCGTCCGCGATCCGGTCGAACGAATTGCCGTAAGTTTTGCGGCAATGCGCGTTGGTCGCCTCGATGCCGGCACGATAGAGCTGCGCAGGCGTCAGCGGCAGCTGATAGCCCTGGCTCGGGCTGCCCTGCTTCCAGGGGCCCTGCATATACAGCCGCTCGCCCGTGCCCCAGGCGCCGGCGAGCGCCCGATCGATGTAGATGTTGACGCCGAGATCGGTGCCCTTCGGGCTGATCTCGTCGGCCGGCACCATGTGGTCCACCAGCGCCTCGACAAAGGCGGCCTCGTCGAGATTGAGAAAGGCGTATCCGGCGGCTTGCGGCGCGGCGGCGGGAGCCGCGGCTACGGCTGATTCGGCTTGGGCGATTTCCGATGTTGCGATGGCGGCGGTCCCGCCTGCGGCGGCGGCCCCGCCGACAACGGCGCCTTTGAGAAAGTCGCGCCGGTCGAGCTTTTGCTCGTTCATGTTTGCCTCCCCTGCCTCCGGGACGCGAGCCCGGAGGTCGTGCTTTTGGAAGCGAGCATGCTGCTTTTAGGTTAGTCCGGCAAGGAGCGATTTCGGATGACCAGATATCGCGGAATAACAACGCCCAACGATTTGTGCGCCGCAGCCGGCGGCCCCAGCGCAGTGACAGCCCCGTCGCGGCTTCCAGCTCGGCGATGGCTTGCGGCGCGACCAGATGACATGACCGAACGGCGCGTTCAGGCGCTTTTTGCTTGCGACACCAGAAGATCGCCACTTTCGTCCGATACCGCGTCCGCATGCGTGAGGTGGCGAAAACTGCCGATGGCGGCCGGGCGTCCAAGAAGAAAGCCCTGCACCTCGTCGCAAAGTTCGTCCTGCAGGAACTGAAGCTCGGCGTCAGTCTCGACGCCTTCCGCGAGCACCGGCAAACCAAGCCCACGCCCAAGGCCCAGTACGGCACGGACAATGGTCGCCGCCTGATCGTTGGAATTGACCGACTTGATGAACGAGCCGTCGATCTTGATCTTGTTGAACGGAAACGCGCGCAGGTTCGAGAGCGACGAATAGCCGGTGCCGAAATCGTCCATCGCGATGTGAATGCCGAGCGCCTTGATCTGCCGCAAAGTGGCCAGCGCGCGATTGAAGTCGCGTACCAGCGCAGTCTCGGTGATCTCGATCTCCAGACGGCGGGGCGGCATGCCGGTATCCAGCAGGATCTGGTGCAATTCCTTGACGAAATCAGCATTGTAAAGTTGCACGGCCGAGACGTTGACGGCGACGGTCAACGGCCGCGTCCATGCTGCCGCCTCACGGCAGGCCGTCTTCAGCACCCAATCCCCGATCTCCAGGATCGAGCCGGTCTCCTCGGCAACCGGGATGAAGACGGCAGGTGAAATCTCACCCCGTGTCGGGTGCTTCCAGCGCAGCAAGGCCTCGAAGCCAGTGATCGCCTGACTCTGAATTTCCTTTTGCGGCTGATACACCAGCCGCAGCTCGTCGCGTGCGATCGCGAGCCGCAGGTCATGTTCGAGCATGCGGCGTTCGCGGACCTCAGCGCCCATCTTCGCTTCGAAGAAACGATAGGTATTGCGGCCTTCGGTTTTGGCGCGGTAGAGAGCCGTGTCGGCGTGGCTGAGAAGCGCTTCACGATCCGCCGCATCGTCGGGATAGAGCGCGATGCCAATGCTCGTCGATATGCTGTTAGTCTCCGGCGCATCGCTTGTTGTGCGCAGCGCTTCCAGAATGCTCTCGGCAAGCCGGCTTGCCGCGGCAGGGTTTGCAGGTCCCGGCATCAGAACGGCGAACTCGTCGCCCCCCAGACGCGCCATCATCTGACGCTCGTCGAGCACTTCGGTGACGCGCGAAGCCACGGTCTGAAGTACGGTGTCGCCGGCGGCGTGGCCGAACAGGTCGTTGACTTCCTTGAACCGGTCGAGGTCGAGGCAGAGCACGGCGAGACTTTCGCCCTTGGTCAGGGCTGCGATTTCCTGGTCGATTCGTCCGTTGAAGTGGCTGCGATTTGGCAGCGACGTCAGTGCGTCGTGATGTGCGAGATAGTGGATATGCTGCTCGTCCTCCTTGCGCGCCTGCAAATCGCGAACGGCGATGACGTGATGCGGCCGGCCGGCGAAAACGATCGGTCGCAGGATGAGCTCGACCGGAGCCATCGAGCCATCGAGGTGACGCAAGCAGGTTTCCACCGGGAGGTTGGAGCCGGACAGTAATTTCGCGCGCGCAACCTTGTCGGGAAAGCAGCTTTCGAGCCTTGCGCCAACCAGGCCGGACGCGGACAAACCGGACAGCGCGGCGAAACTTGTATTGATGGAGACGATCGCTTCGCCATCACAAACCAGAAGTCCCTCCACCGATGCATTGGCAAGATCGCGCATGCGGTCGACTTCAAGCTCCGAACGGCGTCCGTCGCGGATATCGAGCACAACGCCTGCCAGTGCCAGACCGATAATCGCGAAGCTTGCGAATGCTACTCCGATCGCAAGCAATCCGGCAGGCAGCGCCGATTGCGAAACCTCGATGGCGGGATCGGGAATAATCGACACCGCCCCCATCGCCGTAAAGTGATGGCTGCAGATCGCCAGCGTCAACAGAACGGCGCCGCCGATCTTCCATTTCTCCTCCTTGCCATGAAGGCCGACAGGAAGCGCAACCGCACCGATCGCCCCACCCAGAATAATCGATGTGACGACGAGCGCAGGATCCCACAGGATGATGCCCTGGATTTCGAAGGCTGCCATGCCGGTGTAGTGCATCGCTGCGATGCCACCGGCGACGACGGCACCGCCAACCCATGGTCCGTGACGCCAGTTCGGAGCCAGCGATATTGCAAGCCCTGCGCCGGTCAGCAGAATGGCCGCAGCCAGCGACAAGATGGTTAAGATGATATTATAACCGCTCGGGATTCCCGGCGTGAATGCAAGCATTGCGACGAAGTGCGTTGCCCAGATGCCGAATCCGGTGGATATGGCCGATACGGCGAGCCACACGCGACGCATGTGGCCGTTCGAGTTGCGTGCATGACGAAGCAGATTGATCGCCGCAAGTGATGCCAGTGCGCAGATGATGGCGGCGAGCGCCACCAGCTTCAAGTCATGAGCGGTGACGATACAATTGTATACCTTCAACATGCGACAATACCCGGAGGCGGAGATACCGCGTTGCGGCAAGAAATAGCGGCAAACATGTAAGAAGTTGTAAAGCCATTCATTCGGAGACGATGAATCGGCAGGCATGGTTTTCTTGTCGTGTTGGCTAACAAATAATGTTGTTGGTGGGCACAGAACTTCGACACTTCAGGTGATCAATATGATCTGTGCCATTATCGCAGCGCCAATCCCGTCGCGGCTTCCAGCTCGGCGATGGCTTGCGGCGCGTTGACGACCTTGATCGTGGTCATGCCCATCTCGCGCGCCGGTTTCAGGTTGACCCCCAAGTCGTCGAGATAGACGCAATTTTTGGGATCGACGCCGAGCGCCTCGATCATCATCCGATAGATGCGCGGGTCGGGCTTCCTCAACCCGATCTTGGCCGACTCGATGACATGATCGAACAGCACCATCACCTCGGCGATATAGAGCGACCGTCCGCTCGCGCCGATGGCGTTGGCGGGAAGGTTGTTGGTGATGCAGCCGGTCTTGAGCGTATTCTTGGCGCGCCGGAGCGCCTCGACCATCTCGGGCCGCAGATCACCCGACAGCAGCGGCAACACGTCCCGGCCGCGAACCTCCGCGCCGAGCGCCAGCGATTCCGCGGCGAACAGTTGATCGAAGGTTTCAATATCGACTTCGGCGCGCTCGAATTTCGCCCAGGCATTTTCCCAGTGATTGGCGGCGTTGGTGCGGCGGATGATATCGGCGGGCAGCCCGCGTTCGCGCTCGAACCGCGCAAACGCCTCGAACGGCGATGACGTGAGCACCCCGCCGAAATCCCAGATCACAGCTTCGAGCATTATCCCTCATCCATGTGAAACGCCGATTTTGCAAGACGGCTAACACGGCGTTCCGGCAGAGACCAGTCTCGACCCTCGCCTACCCTCCCTTGGCGACGAGCGGGTTGCGGGCTATTGCTGCCCCGATGAAAATCCTGTTCCCACTGATCGCGGTATTACCGCTCCTCCTCGCCGCGCCGGCCGGCGCCATTGTCGGTGGCGGGGTGGCATCGAGCGAGGGCATCGGCCGCGCCATTGTCACCATCGTCGGCTCGCGCGGCAATTTCTGTACGGGCGCCCTGATTGCACCGAAACTCGTATTGACGGCGGCGCATTGTGTGCAGCCTGGCGCGGTCTACAAGATCGTCGAATATGGCGCGGACAAGCAGCCGCAGCTGCAGGACGTGAAGCAGGTGAGCGTCCATCCCGGCTTCAACATGCAGGCTATACTGGCGCACCGCGCCACCGCCGACGTGGCGTTGCTGCAGCTCGAAGTCCCGCCGAAGGGAAAAAATCCGGCTGCTCTCGGCGTGCCGCAGGTGCCGATTGTCGTCGGCAGCCGCTTCGCCATCGCCGGGATCGGCGTGACCATCCGCGGCGAGGGCAGTAGCGGCGGCACCATTCGCGTGGCCGGCCTGGTTGCGACCGGCCAGCCCGGGACCTTGCAGATCAGGTTGGTCGATCGGCTCACGCAAGGTGCACGCGACGGGCTCGGCGCCTGCACCGGGGATTCCGGCGGACCTGTTTTCGAGGATCGGCAGGGTGGCCCCGCAATCATCGGCGTCGTCAGCTGGTCGACCGGGCCGAATAATAGCGCCGGCTGCGGCGGCCTCACCGGCGTTACGCCACTCACGCTCTACCGCGACTGGATTCTGCAGACCGCGCGCCAATGGGGGTTTGCGCTGTGAGTTTTCCGGGTCGCACCGGTAAAGTTTGCGACACGATCAATCTCTGAAGCGTCGTCCCTTCAGCGATTCAGCGCCACATCCCTGAATGCAGCGACGAGCGGCGTCTCAAGTTTTCCGTGCATGCCCCGAAGGATTTCATAGGCCTGTTCCCTGGGCATGGTTTCCCTGTAGGGCCGGTGCTCGATCAATGCCGAAAAGATATCGGAAATGGTCAGGATCCGAACAATGTCGGGTATGCTGGCGCCACAAAGCGCGTCGGGATATCCGCTGCCGTCGAGATATTCGTGATGATGGCGGACTGCGTCAAGGATCTCCGCGGAAATTCCGATATTCCCCTTCAGCACTTCATACCCAGCTGCAGGATGGGTTTCAATTAGCGCACGTTCCTCGGCATCGAGGCGTCCGGGTTTATCAAGGATCGCGAGCGGAATTTTGGCCTTGCCGATGTCGTGAAACATCGCGGCTGAATAAAGTCGCTCAATGTCTCGCCTCGCCAGACCCAGACTTAATCCAAAGTCGACCGCAATTCCCGTAACCAAAAGACAGTGTTGATAGGTTCCCTCGTGGTAGCGGCGAACCGTCTCGAGCCAGCTCGACAGCCCATCTTCAGCGACGTTGTCTGCAATTTTACGAGCTGCGTCCTTCGCACCCCTGATGTCGACGGGTTTGCCGGTCAACACGGCGGAGAACATCGACCCGGTGGCAATCGCACCCGCGGTCGCAGCTTCGCTGGCAGCAGTCAGAACTTCATTCGAAGGTGCCCGAAGAGGACTGCGATCAGCCAGTTCCGCCAGCAGCTTCGCTTGACTGACGGGATTAACAAGGACGTGCGTCGCCCCGAGCGCATAAGCCTGGACGGTGTATAGGCGCGCTTTCTGGTCGACGAGGAAAATACGCTTGCGTATATGACCCAGTTTTCCAAACGCCTCTTTTAGACCGTCGATATTCTCGACGACCCGCAAATCTGCGGTGACGACAACAGAATCGGACGGGCCGTGCTGGATAATTGCGCCGCTGAGCAATTCGGACGTTACTGCGTGCTGCCCTTCCAGCATGGCGCGCAGGGTCGATAGTTTATTTGCAGTATCGGCGATGACGTGAACGGACATGAATGGCTGGTTTCAATTCTCCCGGCCATTATCCGGCCGTGTCGGGCAGGTCGTGCATCTCAAATTGCCTTGCCAGTGGGCTTTAGCTTCGCAGATTTTTTCGTCGCGTTGTCTCGCGCCAGAAACTGAATGCCGATCTCATCGCCGGCGATGCGCACCAGTTTGCAGCGGCGAAAGGCAAGACCCGTCGAGGACAAGAGCAGGAAGAATTCCTTGAGGTCCAGTCCCTCGAAAGATCCTTCGATGCGCAGGCGCGCGCCGGTTTGCGACACGTCGAACATGGTGCAGTCGCGACGCCACGTTCCATCTATCCCCATGATGTAAACGTGAATGCCGCGTTCGAACCCGACGCGTCCACTCTTTCTGTCGCCATAGGCCATGATCAATTCCGAACTTTCAAATATTGAAAACCGGTATTAGGCGTCCCGTACGCTTGCCTCGCGGTGCCTGAGTAAGGCTGCCAGGCTGCTTTCTGAAAATCGTGCACCGTTGTAACGGGCCCGGTTCAGCGCAAGGTCGATCAGTGCCCTTGCAGCAGGCGCCAGACGCTCGCTGATTTCCCCCAGCGCCCTGGCTTCTGTCTTCTCGATCAGTTGAACCAGGACACGGTCGAAAACGGCAATTTGTGTTTCGTTCAAGCGATCCGCTCCGCTCAAGGACAGATCGGTGATTTGTCGCAGCATGGCTGCGCGCTTCTCGGATGAGCCGCTCTGGAGCGCGGCATCGAGATCTTCAAACAGGGAGGCGCTATCGGCGTTCTGCACGATCGCAATCCATAAATCTTAGTGGGGCGTCA
>JAQGKJ010000309.1 GCA_028290165.1 Bradyrhizobium sp.
GATCAGGCCGAGCGCGCGCCATTGCGTCAATAGCGGGGCGATCAGGAGAACGCTCGGAAACATCTGGGTGGCCAGAAAGATCAAGAGCAGCGCATCTCTTCCTGCGAAGCGAAAGCGGGCGATGGCGTAGCCTGCAAGCACCGACACCACGGTGGTCGCGACCATCGTGACCGAACACACCCACAAGCTATTGAGAAAGAATCGGGAAAACGGCGTGACCGGCGAGGTCCACGCATCGATATAGTTCTGGAAGGTGGGATGCACCGGCAGGTACTGGAGCGGCGTCGCGTAGAGTTCCTGGCGATCCTTCAGCGATGTGAGCAGCATCCAGAGGAACGGCCCGAGCGCAAAAGCGGTCAGCATCGCAAGGCCGATCCATACCACCGGGCCGCCCAGCATTCGCTCGGCAAGGTCTGTCGGGGCGCGGCGAGGTGTCATCAGCTTTCCTCGACGCCTTTGGTGACGCGAAGGTAGAAGGCCGTGAATGCCAGCATCACCAGCAGGAGCACGACCGAGAGCGCGCCGGCATACCCGAAATCGAGGCTCGAATAGGCTTGCAGCAACGTGTAAGTCGACGTGATCTGCGTGGCGTTGGCCGGGCCGCCACCGGTCATGACGAAAATCAAGTCGGCATAGTTGAACGTCCAGATGATCCTTGTCGCCGTCGCGACGACGATGATCGGCCGCAGCAATGGCAAGGTGATGTGCCAGAAACGGGCCAGCACGCCGGCGCCGTCGACGTGGGCCGCTTCGTAAAGCTCGTCTGGCACGGATTGGAGCCCCGCCAGCAGCATGATGGCGAAGAAGGGTATGCCGCGCCAGACATTGGTGAAGATGACCGCCCCCATCGCAAGATCCGGCGACGAGAGCCAGGCGACGCGCTCGTGCATCCACCCGAAGCGGATCAACAGGTCATTGATGACGCCGTAGTTCGGTTGATAGAGCCACTCCCAGATCAGTCCCACCACGACTCCCGGGATGATCCAGGGCAGCAGCGTGAGCGTGCGCACCAAAGCGCGCCCCCTGAAAGCGTGCTGCAGCAGCAGGGCGGCCGCAAATCCGAAAACGAATTGCAGGATGACCGAGCCGAACACCCAGACCACGGAATTCCACAACGTCAGCCAGAACACCGGGTCCTGCACGAGGCGGACGTAATTGCCGAGCCCGATGAAGCGGTAGTCCTGAGGCTTGTACAAGACGTCGGCGTACAAGCTCATCTTGATCGCGAGGATGATCGGCACCACGACGGTCGCGAGCATGCATAGCGCGGCGGGGACGAGGTACGAATAGCCGATCAGGAGCTTGCGCACCCGCCAGCTGATCAGCCGGCGTGGGCGGGGCCTTGCGAGGGAGAGCGTGGTCATGATCGGTCCCGCCGCTTACAGCATGATCCGGAAAGGTGGAAACCGGTTTTCCGAAAAGATCATGCTCAATACAAAGAGATAGATCATGATCTACGACATTTCCTTCTTCAGGACTTCGGCGAAGCGGTCGAGGCAGTCTTTGGCGGAGATCTTTCCAAGGATCGCCTGCTGGATCAGCGGCACGCCATCTGAATCGATCCTGCCGCCCCAGCCTGGATAGGCGAGATACGGGCTGACGATCCCGATTCCGAACGAATTGACAAAACCGGCAAGCGCTGGGTCCTTGGCAAATTCCGGCTGGTCGAGGATCGACTTGCGCGTCGGCAACAGGCCGAGCGTCGAGCAGTATCTGAGGCTCGGCTCTTCCTCGAGCATGAAACTCATGAACTGCCACGCGCCTTCCTTGTTCTTCGCACCTTTGAACATGGTGAGCGTCTCGGAGAACCAGAACGAGGCGCGCTTGTTCGCCGGGCCGATCGGCACCGGCAGCGTGGCGAAATTGCCGGCGCCGACGTTCTTCTTCTGCTGGCCGCTGGAACCGGAATTGTGCTGGTACATGCTGGTGACGCCGCGCCCAAAAGTTTCGACGATTTCAACAAAACCGTCGGTCGCGGCACTCGGCGGCGTAACCTTGTGCTTGATCGCGAGATCGAGATACCAGGCAAGCGCGTCGACGGCTTCCTTCGAATTGATCACCACCTTGCCGTCCTTGAGCACTTCGGCGCCGTTGGCGTAGGCGAATTCGCTCGGATAGAGTAGCGCCCAAGTGCCGCTGCCGCGCATCCCATAGCCGTACTGGTTCTTGTCCGCCTTGGTGAAGGCTTTCGCCATGGCGAGGAACTCGTCCCAGGTCCAGTCCGGTGTCGGCTCCTTGAGGCCGAGTTCTTTCAGACGATCGGTGCGGTAGTAGATCCCGTCGAGCGTCACCGAGAGCGGAAGCGAGATGATCTGGTTGTTGACGGTCACGGTTTGCCAGGCCGTCGGCGCGACATCCGCGTAGTGCTTCCAGGATTTTGCGCGCGCTGTGATGTCTTCGACGGCGCCCATGCCGTTGAACTGGCCGACCCAGTTGTCCCAGACCTGGCAGAGATCGGGCGGACTTCCGCCGGTGATCGCGCTGATGAGTTTTTGACGCGCCTGCGCCTGCGGCACGTATTCGATCGCGACCACAAAATCCTTTTGCGACTGATTGAAGCGCTCGGCCAGCGAGTTCATCAGCGCGATGCGCGTCGGCTCGGGAACGCTCCACTGAAAGCGTACGGGCTCGGCGCCCCAGGCCCTGCGCGGGCCGATGTATGGAGCATCCCACCAGGCGAGATCGGCTGCGGCGATGACGCCGGTACCGACCAATGTATGCAGAAGCTTGCGACGAGATAGCGAAGTCCGCTCATCCATTTTGAACCCTCCCGCTGGCTTTGAGCCTTTCCGGCTCTTGTTTGTGTCATCATGTCACAGCCTTCCCTGTGGGAAAAGCAGCAAACGACACATCCCCCGCGGTTGAGGTAGACACTGCTCTGATCGGGAGCGAGCCGGAACGCCTCGGTGAAATCGGCGACCGCCCGCGTTCTGTTATTCGGCCGCGAACAAAGTCAAAGACGCGAGCGGCACGTCAAGCGCATAGACGAAACCGCTGGGCTCGTACGTCAGTCGGACCTCGCCCTTAAGCTGCGCGCCGAGCGTCTCGATCAAGCGCGAGCCAAAACTGCGTCTTGTTGGGGCTTCAACCACCGGGCCGTCTTTTTCGCTCCAGGTGAGGTGCAACCGCGGGGTCGATCCGTCGACCGTCCAGGCAATTTCGACGTGGCCGGTCGGCACCGACAGCGCGCCAAATTTCGTCGTGTTGGTGCAAAGCTCGTTGAGGGTCATCGCGATCGCGATCACGGCGGCCGAGGTGATCTGGATGCCGGGTCCGTCGATCGAAAACCTCGGCAAATCCGGATTGTCGAAAGCTTCGGTCGCGCCCCGGACAATCTTTCCGAGGTCGGCGCTGGTCCATCGCGCCTGCAAGAGCAGGTCGTGAGCCCGGCCCAATGCCAACAACCGGCCTTCGATGGCGTGCTGGGCGTGCTCGGTGCTCGGGGCGTTGCGCAGGCTTTGGGAGGCAATGGCGCTCACCATCGCCAGGGTATTCTTGATGCGATGGTGGAGCTCTTCCAGAATCAGCTTTTGAAGCTTGTCGGACGCTTCGCGCTCCTTGGCGTCGATACCGGCCTGGGCGAGCAGTGCCTGCGCATCGAGTTCAGCCTGCGTCAGCAGCAGCCGGAGACTGACGTTTTCTGCAGCCAAGAACTCTTGCGGAAGCGTCAGGTCAGCCGTCAAGTCAGGGGAACCCCGGTCCATTTTGAGCATGCCTACAGGTACCACATCTGTCCGGTTCCGCTCATATCTTTTGGACATGGTTCCCGCTGCTGCGCTGACATCAGGCTTTGCCGATCATATCCCGCATTTCGGCGATCATTTGGCTGGCCTGGAGCGGTTTTCCGAAGAAACGGCTGTTGGGCGGAATATCGCTCGTGGACAGTTTAAGCTGGCCGGACACAAGGATGATCTTGATCGGCGGCCAACGCCTATGTACGGAATGCGCAAGCCCCAGGCCGTCGATGCTGCCGGGCATCTGGATGTCGGTGAAGATCAACGCGATATCGGATCTGGACTCCAGGATCGCAACCGCCTGGTCGGCATCTACCGCCTCCACCGAAGTGTAACCGGCGTCCTCGACCATATCGACCGCCCGCATGCGCAGCAGCATCTCGTCTTCAACGACGAGAACGACCGCGGGGACAGACGAATGATCAAGGACCATCATGACAAGGTACTTCTCACGCAAGTGAAAGAAAATCAGTTTCTGCCATGGCTCAAAATGGTTGCGAACACCGATATAAGCATCTCATAGCCCCTTTGATCCCGATTACCCTAATAATACTGGAAGAACAGGCCACGCCTGAGCCAGCCAAGGAAACAAAATCGATGCAAGTCCCTCATTTCGCAAGCAATAGCTGGAATGCTCCATTCTCCGCTTCATGTCCGTTCCGGGTTCAGGCTGCGTAAGAACGCAGTGGTGACAGGATGTCGGCCCCCGTAGAGACCTCATCTGCATCAATCTTCTCCGGCCTCAGCTCGCCGCCGCGCTGGGGCCGTTTGTTTTTGCGGGACTACAGCCCACCAATTCCCGCCAACGGTAGAACCCGTTGAAGGATAGCTACAGATCAGCACCACGAGCAGCTTGAGGAGATTTGCAAGGCGAGCATCGCGGACAAACTTGTCGATGGCCCAAAAGCAAATTGCGCCGACGACACAAATAATCAGAATACCGATCAAAACTGAAATCATAGTCTTCCCGACTTTCTGGCCGGACTTAAGCCCCTCCAAGCTAACGCAACGGTCTAAGGCGCCAAAATACAAAAAACGGCCTCCGCGACAGGAAGCCGCTCAGTTTTTGCAATTATTGATTATTCGCGATCGATAACAACCGGACGACGGTCGTGGCCCCTGTCTCTGTCGTAATCACGGTCCTTCCTGATAATAACTGTCTCGTCACGATCTCGGCGGTCCCGATCCCGAAAGTGTTCACGGTCACGATCGCGATCACGGTCACCATGACCTTCACCCACCGTTACGCCACGAGGACCTACACCGATTCCGACTTCGTCCGCTCCAGCAGGAATTGCGCTACAAATACCCACCACGGCGGCAAGTGCTACTGCGCATCTAATCATGATGTGCTCCTATGAATGTGAAACTTTGGAGTCAATCCTTGGCCAAGACGAACGTTCCGAGAAGGCGAGAAAATGCAGTAAGAGGCCGCCAACTGAGGCAGCCCCCTAGCGAAAGCAGCGTCGGCATCCGCCGCCTCGACTGAGGTAAAACCGGTCTTCCACCATACCGACCGCGCATGCGAAGCAGCATTTCGTCCTCGACGATGAGAATGACTGTGGCGATAGACGAATGATCAAGGACCATCATGACGGTCCGCTTTCGAGGATGAGCGAAAGAAATTAGCCTGTGCCATTGTTCAAAATCGGTTGGCTCTTAATGACTACGAACGGCGAGCTAAACATCTCATTGCCCATTTGATCCCTTAACAATAGTGGAACGACAGGCCGCGCCCAATGCTGCCAGTCTGTCGTGCGGTCGACTCCACCGCTAAAAGAAACGGCGCCGGCGCGGGGGCGAACTCAGACCATCGGCTCGCAGAACGGAAATTAGTACTTAAGTAATGCGTTAGATGAAGCACGCAGAAGCGTGTCAGCGAGGTTGACCCAATGAGCGCCGAACCGTTGAGCGTCCACCGCCGCATTGAACGGCAGTGGGCTGAGCGCTTTAAGTCGCTAAGCGGCCGAATTGTTGGTGCGACCGAGCGAACGTTGCAACGCGTGTTCAACAATGATGTTTCGCTGCTTGCAGTCCCGGTAAGAACGGTCGTGGGCCGGCGACGTATTGATCGGTCTCAACCACGTGATTGATTTTCCAAATCATAGTCGTTCATATGACCAAACGCGGCGTGCCGTGCGATTTTGGGGATACGATAGCGCGATAGAGGCATCATTTTTTATAGACGAGGATGCACTGAAGCGAATTCAACCAGATGCTCGCCCCGACGAGTCCGGTTTTCTGAACGCGTTCGATTCCAATCGTGATTTGATATGTGCCGCCGCAGCCAAGGTCTATGTTCGCGGAAGCAGAGGTTCTTACGATCTGGTTGCCGCTAATTTTTGAAACAATTGCCTGTGCTAAAGCCGACGAGGTTCGCTTTCGCTAGTCGGGACAATCTGGTCAATTTTGATGGTCCGATAGCGTCACTCAGTCGGCGACAATTCCAGCAACTTCTTTTCCGCAGCGTCGTACAC
>JAQGKJ010000348.1 GCA_028290165.1 Bradyrhizobium sp.
GGCGGGAGCCCCATCAGCGCATTGAGCAGCACCACGAGGGCGGATCGTCCGGGAAAGCGGGTCAGCGCCAGCAGAGCGCCCAGGGGCAAGCCGGCAAAAGCCGCCAGCGCGACCGCGGACAGGCTGACGGCCAGCGAAAGCCGCACAATCTCAAACAGCGCCGCATCGCCGTTCAGGATCAGTTGCCAGGCGCTCAAGTGGGCAGACATCGGTCCCTCTGTCCGCCTTGTTCGGCAACAATTCCGCAACTGTCAATTGATTGAACAAAAGCAGAAATATGCATACAAATGCAGGATGGAGTTTTTGACGACCAGCGAGGCCGCCGAATATGTCCGGCTTGGTGAGCGTAAGCTCTATGAGTTGGTGACATCGGGCGCGATCCCCTGCAGCAAGGTCGCAGGCAAATGGCTGTTTCCGCGTCACGAATTGGATCTCTGGGTGCTTTCCGGGCTGGCGCGGCCTGCCGGCATGATCGCGGCGGACCCGCCACCCATCGTCGGCGGCAGTCAGGACGATCTGCTGGAATGGAGCCTGCGCGAATCCGGCTCCGGCCTTGCCTCCCTCACCGAGGGCACCGCGCGCGGCGTCGATCGCCTGCTGCGCGGCGAGGTGATTGCCGCGGCGGTCCACTTCCACAGCGACGCGATCGCAGCGGATGCGACTGACGATTCCAATATTGCCGCAGTGCGCGCGATGCCGGGCCTGCATGATGCCGTGCTGGTGGGGGTAGCGCGTCGCGAACAGGGTCTTCTGCTGGCCCCGGGCAACCCGAAACAACTGCACAGCCTCGCCGATGTCCTTGCCTCCGGCGCGAAAATGGCGGTCCGGCAGCCGGGCGCGGGTGCGCAGATGCTGCTCGAGGTACTGCTGACGCGGGCCGGCGCGGGACTGAAGGATCTGCGCCGGCTCGAGCCGCCTTGCCTCACCGGCCCCGATCTTGCGGCCGCGATCCGCGCCGGCAAGGCAGACTGCGGGGTTGCAACCCGCGCCGCGGCAAAATCGGCGGGGCTCGATTTTGTCCCGTTACTCTCGGAGAATTTCGACCTGCTGATGCGGCAGCGCAGCTATTTCCGTCCCTCGGTTCAGGCGCTGATCGGCTTCCTCGGGCAAAAACGGCTGAAGCTGCGGGCAGCCGAGCTCGGTGGTTACGACCCGGCGACATCAGGTCAAATCCGCTTCGCCGCTTGATCGCATCGACCGCTCTGACGCAGACTGCCAATTAATTTGCAAACGCGGCGGGCCGGCCGAGCTATTCTCTCGGTCAAACAAGACGGCCAAAGCGCCGAACCATGATGGGAGGACATTTGTGATTTCAGCCAGAAACATAATCGTGCTTGCGGCGTTCGCGGCCGCGATGTCGTCTTCCCCCGCAGCACTGGCCCAGGTCTCCGACGATTTGGTCAAGATCGGCGTTCTCACCGACATGAACGGGCCGGCGTCGACTCCCACCGGGCAGGGCTCGGTGACCGCGGCACAAATGGCGGTGGACGATTTCGGCGGCAAGGTGCTGGGAAAACCGATCAGCGTGATCGTCGGCGATCATCAGCTCAAGCCGGATATCGGCGGCGCTATTGCGCGGCGCTGGTATGACACCGAGCAGGTCGACCTGATCGTCGACGTGCCGGTGTCGGCGGTGGGGCTCGCGGTACAGAACGTCGCCAACGAAAAGAAGAAGATGTTCATCACCCATTCGACCGGGGCTGCGGATTTCCACGGCAAGTTCTGCTCGTCCTATGCCATCCAGTGGGTGTTCGACACCCGCGCGCTCGCGGTCGGCACCGCGCAGGAAGTCGTGAAGCGCGGCGGCGATAGCTGGTTTTTCATCACCGACGACTATGCGTTCGGGCATTCGCTTGAAAAAGACGCGTCCGCCGTGATCATCAAGAACGGCGGCAAGGTGCTCGGCTCGGTGCGGCCGCCGTTTGCCACGCCCGATCTGTCGTCATTCATTCTTCAGGCCCAGGCCTCCAAGGCCAAGATCATCGGCATCGCCGCCGGTCCGCCCAACAATGGCAACGAAATCAAGACCGCCGGCGAGTTCGGCGTGTTGAAGGGCGGTCAGCAGATGGCTGCCCTGCTCGCGCTGATCACCGACATTCATGGGCTCGGGCTGCCGGTGGCGCAGGGCCTGTTGCTGACGACGTCGTTCTACTGGGACATGGACGACAAGACCCGCGAATGGTCGAAGCGCTACTTCGCCAAGATGAACCGGATGCCGACGATGTGGCAGGCCGGCGTCTATTCCTCGGTCATGTACTATCTCAACGCCATCAAGGACAGCGGCACCGACGAGCCGCTCAAGGTGGCGGCGAAGATGCGCGAGAAGCCGATCGAGGATTTCTTTGCCCGCAACGGCAGGCTGCGCGAGGACAATCTGATGGTTCACGACCTCATGCTGGTCGAGGTCAAGAAGCCGGAGGAATCAAAATATCCCTGGGACTATTACAAGATCCTCGCCAGGATTTCCGGCGAGGACGCGTTCGGCCCGCCCGATCCGGCGTGTCCGCTGGTGAAGAAGTGAGGGTTGGCGAATGGCGAGTAGTAAGTAATTTTCTACTCGCTACTCGCCATTCGCCATTCGCCATTCGCCTCTTCTACTTCGCCACCCCGATCTCGCGGAAATATCTTAATACGCCCGGATGAATCAGTTCGACGTCAGGCGCCGCCGCAACGGTGTTCGAGGCCGTCGTTTCACACGCC
>JAQGKJ010000368.1 GCA_028290165.1 Bradyrhizobium sp.
AACACCAATACCGCCAGCGTGCTCATGGCGTCCAGACGATTGCCGAACACCGACTTGACGACGCCGTTGACGAGCAGCGCGATCAGGATGGCGGGGAAGGTGAGCTGCACGTCGGCGATGCGCCTGATCAGGCCATCGACGGCGCCGCCGACGTAGCCGGCGATCAGCCCAAGCACGATGCCGAGCGTACCGGAAAACAACACGCCGAGAACGCCGACCGTCAACGAAATCCGCAAGCCATAGAGAATGGCCGAGAATACATCGCGGCCCTGTTCGTCAGTGCCGAGCAGGAACGGGCTTTGGCCCTCGGCGGTCCACAGCGGCGCGATGCGCGAATTCATCAATTGAAGCTGTGCCGGGTCGAACGGGTTCTGTACGGCAAGAACGGAGGCAAATATCGCCAGCAGGAAGAACAGCACGGTCACGGCCGCCGCGACCATGGAGAGTTTGGAGCGGCGGAACGAATAGAACACGTCGCTCTCGACGATCCGTGCAAGCCAGCGCCCGGACGAGGACCGCGCGCGCGGGGCGCTCGGCTTGGCTTTGTGCTGGACGGCGACTTCGGACATGCAAATCTCGCGTTCAGGCCGGGCGGCTGAGGGTCGAGCGCAGGCGCGGATCGACGACGGTGTAGAGAATATCGACCACGAGATTGATGGTGACAAAAATAAGCGACACCATCAGCAGGTAGGCCGCCATGATCGGGATATCGACGTTTTGTACCGCTTGCACGAATAGCAGTCCCATGCCCGGCCACTGGAATACGGTTTCGGTGATGATCGCGAATGCAATAACCGAGCCAAATTGGAGGCCGGCGACGGTGATCACGGGAACCAGGGTGTTCTTGAGCGCGTGGCCGAAATGGATCGCCCGCGTTGTCAACCCGCGCGCCCGCGCGAAGCGGATATAGTCGGTACGCAGAACCTCGAGCATCTCGGCCCGCACCAGCCGCATGATCAACGTCATCTGGAACAGGCCGAGCGTGACTGACGGCATGATCAGGGCCTTGAGGCCGGAAACCGTGAGCAGTCCGGTGGTCCACCAGCCGATCCGCACCACCTCGCCGCGGCCGAATGACGGCAGCCAGCCCAACGTTACGGCGAACAGATAGATCAATAAAATGCCGATCAGAAAGGTCGGCAGCGAGATTCCGATCAGCGACACGCCCTGGAAGATCTTCGCAAGCAGCGTGTCGCGCTTCAGCGCCGAATAGACCCCCATCAGGATGCCGAACACCATGGCCAGAATGGTGGCGCAGATGGCAAGCTCGAGCGTCGCCGGCATCCGCTCTTTCAAGAGGCTCGCGACCGGTTGGCGGAACTGGTAGGAGACGCCGAACTTGAACTGCATCGCATTGCCGAAATAGCGCGCGAACTGGATCGGCACCGGATCGTCAAGACCGAGGGATTTGCGAATCTCGGCGCGCTCGGCGGCCGACGTATCGAGCGAGACGATCTGGTTGACCGGATCGCCCGCGAAGCGGAACATCGAAAACGAGATGATCCCGACCGCGATCATGACGCCGATGGCCTGTATAGCGCGGCGAAGAGTGAAAGCGAGCATGTGATCCTTTCACTTCTTTTCAAGATGTGGCGGACGTCGCTGTCCGCCCGAAAACCAAAAGTTCCGGAAGCGCGAAGCCGCCGGGACTTGTCAATGAAGTTTCCTTATTCCTCTTTGACCATCCAGTAGGGTAAAACCTGATTGTCGGGACGCTGCACCACTTTCAGTTTCTTCGACACGCCCCAGGCGAGCGCCTGCTGATGCAGCGGGATATAGGCGTAGTCCTTGGCGGCGATCTCGAACGCTTCCTTGATCAGCAAATCGCGTTTGGCCGTATCGGTCTCAAGCAGCACCTTGTCGGCGATCGCATCCATCTGCTTGTCGCAATAGCCGCCGAGGTTGGCCTCGCCGCGGGGGGATTTCGGATCGTCGCGGCAGCCCATGATGTCGTAGAGCACGTTGTGGGAATCCAGCGTACCCGGTGTCCAGCCCAGCATGTAGAAAGACGTCTGGAAGCCGCCGGGTTTGAGGACTTTTGCAAAATACTGCGCCTTGGGCTGCGCCAACAGGTTCACCTTGACGCCGATCCGGGCCAACATGCCGACCACGGCCTGACAGATCGCAGCGTCATTGACGTAGCGGTCGTTGGGGCAATCCATCGTGACTTCGAAGCCGTCGGGATAGCCCGCTTCCGTCAACAGTTTCTTGGCGCCGTCGGGATCGAATTTCGGACGCGTGAAATCACCCGAAAGCTTGAACAGCTGCGGCGCGATCATCAGCGCCGACGGCGTCGAAAGGCCGCGCATCACGCGGGTCTTGATCAGTTCGATATCGATCGCCTTGTAGAACGCTTCACGGACGCGGATATCCTTGAAGGGATTCTTGCCCTTGATGTTGGAATACAGCAATTCGTCGCGCATCTGGTCCATACCGAGGAAGATGGTGCGAATTTCCGGCCCCTTCAGCACCTGCGCGTTCGGGCTTGCATCGACGCGCGAGATGTCCTGGATCGGAACCGGCTCGATGATGTCGACTTCGCCGGAAAGCAGAGCGGCAACCCGCGTCGCGTCAGAACCGATCGGCGTGAAGATGATTTCCTTGAGATTGTGCTCGGGCTTGCGCCACCAGTTCGGATTGGCCTTGAACACGGTCTTCACACCAGGCTGATGGCTCTCGATAGAGAAGGGGCCCGTGCCGTTGGCGTGCAGCGAGGCAAAGCTCGGCGAAGTCGCCGCCGCCGGCGTCGGGGCTACCGCGTTGTTCTCCTCGCACCATTTCTTGTCCATGATGTACCAGGTATCCCATTGCGAAAACAGAATGGGATTTGGCGAGGTCAGGATGAAATCCACGGTGTAGTCGTCGACCTTGACGACCTTGGCGTCGGCGGCGATGCGGGTGGTCAGGTTCGAGCCTTTGGCGCGAACGCGGTCCGCTGAGAACACCACGTCGTCGGCGGTGAAGGGATCGCCATTCTGGAATTTGACGCCTTTGCGCAGGTGGAAGCGCCAGCGGGTCGGCTCCGGCGTTTCCCAGCTTTCGGCGAGCGCCGGAATGATCTTCAGATCCTTGCCCCGCTCGACCAGGCCCTCGTAGACCTGCCCGAGATGCGCATGGGTAGTGGTTTCGTTGAGCGTATAGGGATCCAGCGATTTGAGGTCGCCCTGGTTGGCGTAACGCAGGGTCTGGCTTGATGCCGGCGACACCGCAAAAGCGACGATTGAGACCATGGTCGCTGCAAGCAAGGTTTGACGTACCGACATTTGTTCACGTTCTCCGCAGTGGCGCGATGCGCATTTATGCAATATCGACGGCTTAGGCCGATCCATGTTGCCAGAACTTGGCCGCCGCGCAAGCGGGATTTCCCAAAAGCCAAACCGGTTTGCGCGGCGATGCCGCCATAACTAGCTTCACTGCAGGCAACGCGCGCGAGCGCGTCATTCAACTTTCGGAGTGACGGATGGCGGAACTCAAGGCCGATGTTCTCGTATTGGGGGCGGGCATGGTCGGCGTCGGCGCCGCCCTGCACCTGCAGCAGCGGGGGCGGGACGTGATCCTGATCGACAAGCACGAACTCGCCGGCGAGGAGACCAGTTATGGCAACGCCGGGATGATCGAGTGCGCCTCGGTCTTCCCTTACATGTTTCCGCGGAATCTCGGAGATATCCTCCGATACGCGATGAACCGCGCACCGCAAGTGCGCTACCGGCTCTCCGACCTGCCGGCCTTCCTGCCATGGCTGGTGCGCTACTTCCTCGCCTCCGCACCGGACCGGGCGCATCGCGGCGCTATGGCGGTCATGCCGCTGATCCGCCGCAGTTTGATCGAGCACGAGGCGCTGATTGCTGAAGCCGGCGTCCCGGAGCTGTTGCGGCGGAGCGGCTGGATCAAAATGTATCGGCACGATGCAACGCTTGCCAATGCCTTGCGGGATTTCGAGCGGGCGAGGCAATTCGGGGTTCAAGGCGATATCCTCGACCACAAGGCGATCATCCAGCGCGAACCTCACCTCAGCGGCGAGTTCGCCGGCGCGATCCATTTCACGGAGCCCGGATTCGTTCTCGATCCGGGCGGCCTGGCCAAGGCCTACGCCGCGCTGTTCCAGCGCAAGGGAGGGCGCTTTGCGGTCGCAGATGCGCGGACCCTCGAACAGGATGCCGGCGGGCGATGGCGGGTCGCTACATCTGACGGCAAGGTCAGCGGACGCGAAGTCGTGGTGGCGCTCGGACCGTGGTCCGATCTGGTGTTCGGTCCGCTCGGATATTCGATCCCGCTCAACGTCAAGCGCGGTTACCATCTGCACCTGGCTCCGCGCGGCAATGCCGTACTCAATCATCCCGTGCTCGATTCGGATTTGGGCTACGTGCTGGCGCCGATGAACCGCGGCATTCGGCTCGCCACCGGCGTCGAATTTTCTCGCCGCGCCGCGCCGCCGACGCCGATCCAGCTGCAGCGGGCGCTGGCGCGGGCGCACGCGCTGTTCCCGCTGGGCGAGCCGATCGATGCCAAACCCTGGATGGGCGCACGGCCGTGCTTGCCCGATATGCTGCCGGTGATCGGCAAGGCGCCTCGCCATGCCGGGCTGTGGTTCGATTTCGGCCACCACCATCACGGCCTGACGCTGGGCCCCGCAACGGGGCGTTTGCTGGCGGAAATGATGACCGGCGAGACGCCGTTCGCCGATCCCAGCCCCTTTGCCGTCGGGCGTTTTGGTTGACCATATTTGCCGGTTGAAGCCGCATGAGCGAACCTCGTCCAGTCAGATCGCTTGCGTCGTGGCGCCTGTCGCGGCGATACTGGCGGCAGGCCGTCAAAATGCGAGCAGGAGCGGATATGAAGATAAACGTTGAAATAGATTGTACGCCTCTCGAGGCCCGGCAGTTTTTCGGATTGCCGGACGTGCAGCCGATGCAGATTGCGGTGATGGACAGGCTCCAGCAGCAGCTGATGACCAATATCGAAAAGGTTTCACCGGAAGCGCTGATGCAGAGCTGGTTCACCTTCGATCCGAAGATCGCCGAGCGGTTCCAGGACATGTTCGTCACCATGGCGGGCCTCGGCGGTACGCGCGCCAGCGACAAGAAATCCGGCGACAAGAAATAATAAAATGGCGCCGGTCGATCGAAGCGAACCCCAGGCCACTGGCCGGCTTCGTCCGCCTGGTCTTGGTCTGCTGCTGGCCGAGGCGAGAGGGATATTCGAACTCAACGCCAGCCTGTTGCTTTCGCCGCTCCTGATGCGCGCGCCGAAGGGCGATGGTCATCCGGTGCTGGCGCTGCCGGGCTTCCTCGCCAGCGATCTGTCGATGGCGCCGATGCGGCGATACCTTGGGGAACTTGGATACGACACCTACGCCTGGAGAATGGGCCGCAACATCGGCGGCATTGCGCGGATGCGCGCCGCACTTCGGGACCGGCTCGCCGAGATTCACACAACCACCGGCCGCAAGGTCAGCGTCGTCGGCTGGAGCCTGGGCGGCGTCTATGCGCGCGACCTGGCGCTGCAGGCACCTGGCATGGTGAGATGTGTGGTGTCGCTGGGAAGTCCGTTCGCAAACGACGTGCGAGCGACCAACGCCACGCGGCTCTACGAGGCATTGTCGGGCGAAGCGGTCGGCGACAATTCCGAGCTTCGCGATGCGATCGCGGGCGACTTGCCGGTTCCGGCCACCTCGATCTACTCGCGCACCGACGGCATCGTGAATTGGCGAACCTGTCTGTTACGCCCTTCCGATACCGCCGAACACATCGATGTGCACCTTGCCAGTCATGTCGGACTGGGCGTGAACCCGGCCGCACTATGGGCGGTTGCCGATCGTCTGGCCCAGGGCGAGGGCGAATTCAGGCAATTTGACCGATCGGGCCCGTTTGCCATTGCATATGCGCCTCCGGAGAATGCACAATCCTGACCAATCTCCTTAAAAAGGGGATGGTCTGAACGCCAGAAGCGCCACCAAGGCGCCGCGCAGTCTTCGAGGGAGGAAAATATGAGTGACGCCAAAAAGCTGTCATCGATGGACGCGTCGTTTCTGTACCTGGAAACGCCGGAAATGCCGATGCATGTCGGGAGCATGGCGATCTTCCGCCTGCCCGAGGATTACAAAGGCGACTTCTTCGAAGAGTTCAAGGCGATGATCGCTTCGCGGCTGCATGTAGCGCCGATCCTCAAGGCGCGGCTGGAAAAGGCGCCGCTCGACATCGATCATCCTTCCTGGGTCGAGGACGACCAGTTCGATATCGATCGTCACATCTTCCGCGGCAGCTTGCCGGCTCCGCACGACCGCGCGACCCTGGAGCGCATCGTCGGCTGGATGCACGCCAAACTTCTCAACCGCGCCCGTCCGCTCTGGGAATTCTACGTCTTCGAAGGCATGAAGGACAACGAGATCGGGCTCTATTCCAAGATGCATCACGCCTGCATCGACGGCGGCGCAGGTGCTGCGCTGACCAACATGATCTACGACGTCACGCCGGTGCCACGGAAAGTCGAACCGCCGACGGCGCGGGCCAAGGTCGGGCAGGAACCGCGCGACATCGCCGCCAATCTGGTCGATTCCTATCAGCAGCTCTGGACCCAGCCGTTCGACGCCAAAACAGCCGCCAAGGGCATCGACCTGCCGCGCTCGGGCAAAAGCGATCTCGGCTCGATCCTGTTCGACAACGCCATGTTCCAGATCGAGAATGCGGTGAAGTTCGCCGGCAGTATTCCGACCATGCTGAAAAGCGTCTCCGATGTGGTGGGAAAGATTTCCGATCCGAAATCGCGCGACAGCATCGCCAGCATGGTGTCGCCGTCGACGATCCTGAACAAATCGATTTCGTCGGAGCGCAGCTTTGCCGGCGTATCGATTTCGCTCAGCCGGGCGAAGGCGCTGGCCAAGCAGGCCGGCGGCAAGCTCAACGACGTGGTGCTGGCGATTTCCAGCGGCGTGGTGAGGCGCTATCTCCTGGAGCGCGGCGCGCTGCCGAACAAATCGATGACGGCCGCGGTGCCGATCTCGCTACGCGAGGAGGGCAACACCGACGCCAACAACCAGGTGTTCGGCATGATCTGCTCGATTGCTTCAAACATCGAGGATCCCAAGGCGCGGCTGGAGGCGATCATCGCGCAATCCAGCAAATCCAAGGAGATGTCGCATCCGCTGCGGGCCTTGATGCCGCAGATGTCCAACGTCTCGATGCTGGGGGCGCCGATCCTGGTGCAGATACTCGCGCTGTTATATAGCCGCTCCA
>JAQGKJ010000329.1 GCA_028290165.1 Bradyrhizobium sp.
TCGTTGAGCCGCTCGAGGTGGATGCTGTGCCCGTCGTCATGCGTGAGCAGCATGCTGCCGCTGCTCGGCTTGTAGAAGCCGGTGATGCAGTTGAACACGGTGGTTTTGCCGGCACCGTTCGGGCCGATCAGCGCAGTGATCTTGCGCCGCTCGGCGTCAAACGACAGATCGTTGACGGCGACGATGCCGCCGAAGCGCATCGACAGATGATCGACGGTGAGGATGCAATCGCCGCTCATCCGTGCCCCTCCTTGACGAGGTCGGACGAGATGGCCTGGCTGTGCCGCAGGAACACGGTCGGCGCGCGGTGGCCGATCAGCCCGCGCGGCCGCCAGATCATCAGCAGCACCATGGCGAGGCCGAATACCAGCATGCGGTACTGGTCGAGCCCGCGAAACAGCTCGAAGCCGCCGATCATTGTCAGCGCGGCGAGCGCGACGCCGAGCTGCGAACCCATGCCGCCAAGCACGACGATCGCCAGCACCAGCGCCGATTCCTGGAAGGTGAAGGATTCCGGACTGATGAAACCCTGCCGGGTGGCGAAGAACGCGCCGGCGAAGCCGCCGAACATGGCGCCGGTCGCGAACGCCGTCAGTTTTGTCGTGGTGGTGTTGATGCCGAGCGCGCGGCAGGCGACCTCGTCCTCGCGCAACGCTTCCCAGGCGCGGCCGATCGGCAAGCGTCGTAGCCGGATCGTCACCCAGTTGGTGAGTAGCGCCAGCGCCAGGATCAGGTAGAACAAGAATACGATGCGATGGGTCGGCGAAAATTCGATGCCGAGTTTTGCCGCAAGGCCGTCGTCGCCGGGGGTAAGGGGAATGCCGAACAACGTCGGTCTGGGGATGCCGGTGACGCCGTTGGGGCCGCCGGTCAGGCTCTGCCAGTTGATGATGACGAGACGGATGATCTCGCCGAACGCCAGCGTCACGATGGCGAGATAGTCGCCGCGCAGCCGCAGCACCGGAAATCCCAGCATCACGCCCCAAAGGGCTGCGAGGATGCCGGCAAGCGGCAGGCAGATCCAGAACGACAGCCCGAAATTAGTCGCCAGCAGCGCATAGGAATAGGCGCCGACGGCGTAAAACGCGACATAGCCGAGATCGAGCAGCCCGGCGAGGCCGACCACGACGTTCAATCCCCAGCCCAGCATCACATAGGTCAGCACCAAAATGCCGAGATCGAGGATGTAGCGCTGATCGTAGAAGATCACCGGCACCAGGAACGTGAAGGTCAGCAGTATAGGCGCGATGGCGCGCCGCCCGACCGCCAGCGCGCTCGCAACCTGCGGCGGAACGATCCTGATGGTGCCGACCGGTCCCCACCATTGCCGCAGCAATTCGACGATGATGCTGCCGCCGAACACGGCGGCGACGATGGCCGCGAGATCGCCGAACCTGGTCCAGTAGATCAATTGCCCGGTAGGGCCGGCCTCCGTGCGGATACCGATCATCAGCGAAAACAGCACCAGCGCCACCAGCGCGCTGATCAGGGCTTTCTTGAAGATGAAGGCGACGCCCGGGACGCGCGAGGCGAGCTTTGGTTCGGACGCGGGTGCTGTCACGCGTTCGCCCGTCAAACTTTTTCAACTTCGGGCCGGCCGAGCAGGCCGGTTGGAAGGAAGATCAGCACGATGATCAGGATCGAGAACGCCGCAACGTCCTTGTATTCGACCGAGAAATACGCCGACCACAGCGTCTCGATCAGGCCGATTGCAAGCCCGCCCAGCATTGCACCCGGCAGCGAGCCGATGCCGCCGAGCACGGCTGCGGTAAACGCCTTGATGCCGGCGACAAAGCCCATGAAGAAGTCCACCAGGCCGTAATACAAGAGATACATCATACCTGCGACCGCGGCGAGCGCGGCCCCAATGACAAATGTCATGGAGATGGTGCGGTCGACGTCGACGCCGAGCAGCGCCGCCATGGTCTGGTCCTGTTCGCAGGCGCGCATGTCGCGGCCAAGGCGCGTGCGCGCCACCAGCCAGGTGAAGATCGCCAGCAGCACGATCGTGGTGATAACGACGATGATCTGCACATTGGACAGCCGCACCACGAAGCCGCCGCTACCCTCATGCAACGTATAACCGCCGGTGATGATCGGCGGCACCGGCTTGACCCGCGCCCCCTGGGCAATTTGCGAATAATTGATCAGCACGAATGACATGCCGATCGCCGACAGCATCGGCGCAAGCCGGAACGAATGCCGCAGCGGCCGGTAGGCGATGCGCTCCACCGTCCAGCCATAGAGCGCGGTGATCGCCATCGAGACCAGAAGCACGATCAGGAGGATCACGGGGACCACGGTGAGGCCGATCGAGACCAGGATCAAAAACGTGATCAACGCGATGAAGCCGCCGATCATGAAGATGTCGCCATGAGCAAAATTGATCATGCCGACGATGCCATAGACCATGGTGTAGCCGATGGCGATCAGGCCGTAGATCGAGCCGAGCACGATGCCGTTGATGAGTTGCTGGGCGAAATAATCCATGCGCTGCCGTTGTTTGGCGCATTTTCCGGCAAAGTGGTCCCCGGTT
This sequence comes from Bradyrhizobium sp., assembly GCA_028290165.1. Next base: position 2,537 of record JAQGKJ010000329.1, read on the forward strand.
TGCCGTAAAGAAAATGCTCACTTCAACTCGTTACGCGGCGAAGGCCCCGGCAGCCGGAACGACGCGTCGTCTCATTTTCTAACAGTGGGAACTCGGTGCGGCAACAGCGCCAACTGCCGCTTAAGCGGCTTGTACATAGCTAGTTTTCGGTGCCGGTTCCAGCTGCCATAGTCGCGACAGGCGGCCGCCACGCAATGATCCCAGCGGAACCGGGATGCCTTGCAACCAATCCCGGGCTCTTTAGTTGTTTCCGGTTACGGTCAACCAGGGAGATCCCGAATGTCCAACCAGAATCAGAACCCGGGCCAGCAGAACCAGAACCCGGGTCAGAAACCCGGACAGCAGCAGGGCGGCGGTCAAAAGCCCGGACAGCAACAGCAAGATCCAAACCGACAGCAAGATCCGAACCGACAGCAAGATCCAAACCGACAGCAAGATCCGAACCGTCAGGGCCAGAACCCCGGCCAGCAGGGCAAGGGGGGCCGTTAGTCCGGACCCGGGTTTGAGCGAAAGCAGGAAGGTCCCGCCGCAACGCGGGTCTTTTCTTTGTGTGTGTGTCACCTATCACGACCCCCGGGCAAAAGCGCGAAGCGCGTCTTCGCGCTAGATGACCCGGGGGTCCATCAACTTAGCAAGGAACCTTGCGAAGAATGCTGGATGGCCGGATCAAGTCCGGCCATGATTCCGCGCGCTGTTAGAGGTACGCAGGTCCTGTCGCGCGACCATTAAGGTAAATAAAAGGTTTAAATTGCCGGTCGCAGTTTAAGCGCGTTACCTCGACCGCATAACCGCCGCTCCGTTCGGAGCGTTGGCGGGAAAGCGGGAAGCGACATGTCCACAAACTGGCGGATCAGTTCATTCAACGGCGCGCTGCTGGCGGCCTATTTCATTCCGACCTGGACCATCATCGCTTTCAAGATCATGATTTCGCCGATCCACGGCCTCTATGAGCGGCCGACCATATCGGTCGCGCTGTTCGTCAGCGATCATCTGCAACTGGCGGCCATGACCAGCGTTCGCTTCGCCTGGCTGTTGGCGCTGGGCAGGATGACGGTCGTCGCATTCTTCGCCATCTTTGTGGTGTTCCTGACCCGCCCTTCGATCCGCAAGGCCGGCGGCTGCGACGAGGCGCTCGGCATCGCGT
>JAQGKJ010000379.1 GCA_028290165.1 Bradyrhizobium sp.
TGGGGCTGCGAGCCTGCTTGCCGTGTCCGGAATGCTGGCCTGCGCGCCGGCGCTGGCCGACACCGTGCCGCCCTTCCGGGGCAACGATACCGGCGGCATCATCGCTTATCCGCTGGCTTCGCAGGTCGACGTCCGTCAACTGGCGGTCGATCACTGTGCCTACTACGGCAAGGTGGTAAAATTCCTGGCGGTCGATGCCCAATATGGCGGGTACATTTCCTTCGCCTGCCGCTGGGTGCCGTATGGCGCCAACGAACAGCCGCTGGTCACCAAATACTAGGCACGATCCTGTCTGACGGAAGCGACCAAGCGGAGCGCGGAGCATGACGCGACAGCTTCTTTCATTGTGTCTGGCGTCTTGCCTGCTGGCGTCGCTGCCGGCGCTTGAGGCGCGCGCGGTGGAAACGCCGGTCCGCAAGGCGGGCCTGTGGGAAATGAAGATGCTGCGCACCGGTTCGCCGCAGCCGGAAATGACCATGCAACAGTGCACCGACGAAACTGTCGACAAGGATATGAGCAGCGGGCTCGCGCCGTCGACCAAGGATATCTGCTCCAGGCACGACATCCAGAAGACCGCGACCGGCTACGTCACCGATTCCGTCTGCACGGTCGGGGGCGTGGCGATGACGTCGCATTCCGACATCACCGGCGATTTCAATTCGGCCTACACCGTCAAGACCACCTCGCACCGCGAGGGCGGGCCCGCCGGCGTGCCGCGCGACGCCACCACCACGATCGAGGCGAAGTGGCTTGGCGCCTGCAAAGTTGATCAGAAGCCGGGCGACATCGTGATGCCCGGCGGCGGCTTCAAGCTCAACGTCAAGGACTTGGACAAGCTGAAGGGGCTATTGCCGAAGTAGCTGCAGAAGGAACCTGTAGCCCGGATTGCGCTTCGCTCCATCCGGGCTACGTGGCTTGTAGCGTTCTTCTCAACCCGTCGTTGACGGGCTTGACCCGGCAATCCATCCTTGTTCGAAAGAGTCTTTGAAGATCGATGGATACGCGGGTCAGGCCCGCGTATGACGATCGAAAATGTTGAACCGTTCTTGCGTCTTTCCTTGAACCCGCGCACGGCGGGGGCGAGGGCGCTCATACCGGTATCCGCACCGTGGCGCGAAGGCCGCCCTTCGGGCTGTCGCCGAGCATGATGTCGCCGCCATGCGAGCGGGCGATGTCGCGGGCGATCGCAAGGCCCAAGCCGGTGCCGCCCTCGTCCTGGTTGCGGGCGTCATCCAGCCGCAGGAACGGCTTGAACACTTCCTCGCGCATCCCGGCCGGAATGCCCGGCCCGTCGTCGTCGACGGCGACCGTCAGATAGCGGTGGTCGCGGTGGCCGGTGATCGAAATCGCGTTCGCATGCCGGGCCGCATTGGAGACCAGGTTGGCGAGGCAGCGCTTGAACGAGGCCGGCTTCACGGTCACGACCGGCAGCCCGTGAAACGCGACGGTCGCGGCATGGCCGTTGCGCTCGGCGTCGCTGCGCAATTCCTCCAGCGCCACTGCCATGTCGGTCGGCTGCGCCTGTTCGCCAGAGTCGCCGCGGGCGAAGGCCAGATAATCCTCCAGCATGCCGGACATCTCGTCGACATCCCGGCGCATGCCGTCGACCTCGGGGCTGTCGCCGATCAGGGCGAGCTCGAGCTTGAAGCGGGTCAGGATGGTGCGCAAATCGTGCGACACGCCGGCCAGCATCGCGGTGCGCTGCTCGATCGAGCGCTCGATGCGCGATTTCATCTCCAGGAATGCTTGCGCTGCGCGGCGCACTTCGCGTGCCCCGCGCGGACGGAAGTTCGGCGCCTCGCGGCCCTTGCCGAAACTTTCGGCGGCGTCGGCCAGCCGCAGGATCGGCCTGATCTGGTTGCGCAGGAACAACACCGCGACGATCAGGAGAATCGATGAGGTGCCGACCATCCAGAACAGGAATATCTCCGAATTCGAGGCGTAGGCGGCGCTGCGCTGGGCGAAGATGCGCATCACGGCGTCGTCGAGCTGGATGCGGATTTCGACCAGGTTGGAGCGGCCGACGGTGTCGATCCAGAACGGCTTGCCGATCTTGCGGCCGAGCTCCACCGAGAGCGTCTGGTCGAGCAGCGAGAAAAACGGTTTTGGACCGGGCGGCGGCATGTCGCCCACGGGGAGGAAATCGACCACCAGCTGCAGCCGCAGCTGGGCGATACGCCGCAATTGCGCGTGGTCCTTGTCCTGCGGATAACCCTGGTAGATGTCGATCAGGCTGGCGATATCCTGCACGACTGCGGCCGACAGATGCCGCGTTACCGTGTTCCAGTGCCGCTCCATGAACACGAACGCCACCACCGACTGCAGCACCACCATCGGCACGATCATGATCAGCAGCGCGCGGGCATAGAGCCCCGTCGGCATCCAGCCCTTGAAGGCGTTGCCCATCCAGCTGTTGGCCGCGGAGACGCGGCCAGCGGCGGTCCGGATCAGCGTCAGTCCGGTGTCGAGCGTGCTCATCTGAAAAAATGGCTCAAGGGGAAGCGACCAGGCGATAGCCGATGCCGCGCACCGCCTGCAGGAACAGCGGATTGGCGGGATCGCGTTCGATCTTGCGCCGCAGCCGGTTGATCTGCACGTCGACCGCGCGCTCGTTGACGGTGCCGTCGCCGGTCAGCGCGCTGCGCGGCACGGTCTCGCCCGGGCTCACCGCGAGAATGCGCAGCATCTCGCGCTCGCGGTCGGTGAGATGAATGGCCTCGTCGCCCTGGCGCAGCTCGCCGCGGTCCAGGTGATAGACGTAGGGTCCGAACGCGATCTGCTCCAGCGTCTCGACCGGCGGCGGCGCGGTGCGTTTTAAAATATTGCCGATCCGCAAGACCAGCTCGCGCGGCTCGAACGGTTTTGCCACGTAGTCGTCGGCCCCGATCTGCAGGCCCTCGATCCGGGCTTCCGCTTCGTGGCGCGCTGTCAGCATGATGATCGGCACCGACGAGGTGGTGCGGATGAAGCGGGCGAGATCGAAGCCGGTCTCGCCGGGCATCATCACGTCGAGGATCAGGAGATCGAAATGCAGCCCGAGCAGTTTTGCGCGGGCGTCTTTGGCGCCTGTCGCGGTGGTGACGCGATAGCCTTCACCGCAGAGAAAGCGCGACAACAGATCGCGGATGCGGCGGTCGTCATCGACCAGCAGCAGATGCGGGGCGTCGTCGGCCGGTTGCCGCGGCGTTCGGGCGATGGTTGCAGCGAGGGGCACGGTTATTCCTTTGCCTTTGCGGATGCTTTGCCGGATCCGAGGATGGTTTCCAGCACCTTGTCGGGATCGTCGCGATCGATCATCGCGCGCAGGAACTGGCGCACGGTATCCGCAGCCTCAGGCCCGATGTCGCCCAGCGCGCGGTTGATCCGGTCGGTCTGCAGGCCCGCGAGCTTGGCAATCAGCGCCTCGCCCTTTGCGGTGGCGAAAAGAAGGCGCTGCCGGCGGTCGTTGTTGCCGGTCTTCTGCACGATATATCCTTCATCGAGCAGTTGCTTGAGCACCCGCCCGAGCGACTGTTTTGTAATCCGCAGCACGTCCAGCAGGTCGGCCACTTTGAGGCCGGGATAGCGGTGGACGAAATGAAGCACCCGGTGATGCGCCCGGCCGAACCCGAAAGCCTCCAACTCGTGGTCGGCGTCGCCGACGAAGTCGCGGTAGGCAAAGAACAGCAGCTCGATGAGATCCCAGCGCAAATCGGCATGGCCGGGGGCAGCGGCTCGTCCTTCAGTCGCCCGCGAATCAGTGTCGGGCGCGGGACTCGAGAAATTTATGTCAGCCATATTGACGTATCTTGGGTTCAATGTTACAAAACTATCAGTCGCGACGAAATATTAAGTCGTTTCGTCCGCGGTGAAGTTTGATACGGCCTGGGAAAGCCAAAGAAGGCGGCCAGCGCCGCGGATTTGTTGACCGTACGATTGTCGAGCGGCATTTCGGCAAACAATACTGGACTTCTGCACTCCGCAAAAGCATGTCCTTAACGGCCATGCCGGCACGGGAGCCGGCCGCAAGGCAGGCCGCAGGCGGGGCCAGCCGTAACCAACCGCGCCACGGCGCGAGGCGCGATCAGCGTCAATCCGGGAGAGAGCCTATGGGAATTTCGTTCGACAAAATCGATGGCTTCATCTGGTACGACGGCAAGCTGGTGCCGTGGGGCGATGCCAACGTCCATGTGCTGACCCATGGGCTGCATTATGCGAGCTCCGTATTCGAGGGCGAACGTGCCTATGGTGGCACCATCTTCAAGAGCACCGAACATTCGGAGCGGTTGAAGAATTCCGCGCGGATCCTCGACTTCGAGATTCCCTGGTCGGTCGCCGAGATCGATGCCGCCAAGCAACTGGTGCTGGAAAAGAACAATCTGCCCGACGCCTATGTGCGGCCCGTGGCCTGGCGCGGTTCGGAGATGATGGGCGTCTCGGCGCAGACCAACACCATCCATCTCGCGGTGGCGTGCTGGACCTGGCCGAGCTATTTCGACCCGGCCGAGCGGCTGAAGGGCATTCGCTTGGGGCTCGCCGAATATCGCAGGCCCGATCCTGCAACGATCCCGGCGCTGGCAAAGGCGGCCGGCCTCTACATGATCTGCACCATCAGCAAGCACAAGGCGGAGCGTGAGGGCTACGCGGATGCGATGATGCTGGACTGGCAGGGCCGCGTCGCCGAATGCACCGGCGCCAACATCTTCTTCATCAATGACGGCAAGATCCATACCCCGATCGCAGACTGCTTCCTCGCGGGCATCACGCGGGCAACTGCGATCGACCTTGCCAAACGCAGGGGCATCGAGGTGATCGAACGCCGCATCATGCCGGAGGAGCTTGCTTCCTTCAGCGAATGCTTCATCACCGGCACCGCGGCCGAGATCACGCCGGTGTCGGAGATCGCGCAGTGGAAATTCAAGCCCGGCGCGATCTCGGAACAGCTGATGAAGGACTACACCGCCGAAGTGCAGCCCAAGGGCAAGGCCGCCGCGGCGTAACGGCTCGCGGCGCGCGGCCGGTCTCAATTTTTCGTCATGCCCGGGCTTGTCCCGGGCATCCACGTCTTTGTGGCAGCGAAAAAGAAGAAAGACGTGGATGGCCGGGTCAAGCCCGGCCATGACGAACGTTGGGAGAAGCAAGCCCGGTTGCCGCGTGGGGCTTACGCTGGTACCAACGCCGCCCATGGCCGAGAAACCCAGAAAGCCCTCAAAACTCAAAGCCCGCCTGCCGCGCGGGCTGGCCGATCGCGGGCCTGCCGAGATCGCCGCGACGCGCGCCATGGTCGAGAAAATCCGCGAAGTTTTCGAGCGCTACGGTTTTGAGTCGGTGGAAACGCCTTCGATGGAATTCACCGATGCGCTCGGAAAATTCCTGCCCGACCAGGACCGGCCCAACGAGGGCGTGTTCTCGTTCCAGGACGACGACGAGCAGTGGATCAGCCTGCGCTACGACCTGACCGCGCCGCTGGCGCGCTATGTCGCGGAAAATTTCGATCACCTGCCAAAACCCTATCGCAGCTACCGCGCCGGCTACGTCTATCGCAACGAGAAGCCGGGCCCTGGACGCTTTCGACAATTCATGCAGTTTGACGCCGATACGGTGGGCAGCGCGTCCCCTTCTGCCGACGCCGAGATGTGCATGATGGCGGCGGATACGATGGAAGCGCTGGGCGTTCCGCGTGGCAGCTATGTGGTGAAGGTGAATAACC
>JAQGKJ010000422.1 GCA_028290165.1 Bradyrhizobium sp.
GAACTCCCACGACGCAAGGCTTTCAAGGGAGCGCGCCTCCAGTCCGTGCCGCGCAACGATGCTGTCCCAGACCGGCCCCTTGTCGGCCATCCACTTTGCAAGCTTCACGTGGCGCGGCACGCCGCAGGGGATGCCGAACCATTGCGCCAGCAGCGGCCAGACCTGGCACCAGCGAAAGCTATCGCCGTTGGTGACATTGAACGCCGCGTTCTTACCGGCGTCATGTGTCGAGATAAAAATGATCGCTTCGGCAAGACAAGTCGCGTCCGACAATTCGGACAGCACGGAATAGGCGGCGGTGCTTCCGGGAAAATCCAGGGGCACTTTGAGTTCCCGGCAAATCGCCGCGTATGTACCGAGCACCGTGATCAGATTTCTGGAGCGGTTTGGAGCGAAGTCGCAGATATAGGATGGCCGCGATGCCGACCAGCTCCAGCGCGCCTGCGCTGCCCGCTCGCTCAAAAGATCCTGCTGATCGTAGTAGAAGTTCGGCGGCAAATGCCGGGGGTCGTCTTCGCGCGATGGCGTCGGGTACGGGCCGAGATGCATACCGTACCACTTGATGCCTTCCAGGAGGTGAACATGCTCAAGGGCATCGGCGCGCGTTGCGAGCGCGTCCAAGGTCGCGGCCAGCATGGCGACATTGCCCTCCACGTCCTCGACCCCACCCTCCCGGAACGGCGCGCGGGCGGCAAAATATACGTGCGTCACCGGTTCGATGGTTGCCAGAGCGCGACGGCAGGATGCTGGGTCGGTCAGATCGGCGGCGATATGCGTGAACGGCGCCTTGCCTGAAGGTGCCGTGCGCGACATGCCATAGACACGCCATCCGGAACGGCGCGCGAGGGCGGCGGCGATCGGAGCGCCGGTGGCGCCGGTCGGGCCGATCACAAGTGCGACCTGTTCAGGCATCGCAGACAAGCCCCGCTTAGTCGTCTTCGGCTCGGGTGCGTTCTGCATCCAGCCCGCCCTGGCTTTCGAGCAGCGCTTCGATCGCCTGTTTCAGCACACGTTTGGATTTCGCTACGCTGAGACCCTGGTCATCGCGCAGCCGGCTCCAGCTCTCGAAGCTAAGCAACATGTCGAGAGCCTCGACCAGAACGAAATTGCCGGCAGCCTGTTTCGGAAGGATTTCCAGCAGAAGCTTTCTGCGCTTTTCCACGAACTGCGCATGCGACGTCTTTAGAAATTGAGAACGATGGCGGTGGACCTGCCCGGCAAGCAGGAATGCCTTCATTTTCTCGAAACCCATTGCGCGCCGATCGACGAGTTCAAAGACCTGCCCCACCCAGTCGGTCGCCTCAAAGGTCTGCAGCACGATCGATCCCATCGTCGCTGCAACGCTATTGGTCATCTCGCGATAGAGCGTATCCATGTCGCTGAAGTGACGAAACACCGACCGCCGGCCCACCTTTGCGATGTCCGCGATCTCGTCGGCACTTGGCTCCAGGTTGCCCTGGGCCACCAATTCAAGCATGGCATTGACGATGCGGGCCTGGCTCTTCTGGGAGCGGTGCTTGCGGCCGTCCGCCTCCTGGGCGGCTTTGGCCGCGGTCAGCCTGTATTGCGACCCTTTGCCGAGATCGTCCATGCCGTCACCATCGCGCAGGCTCCGCCGACCAAACGCCCGCGGCCGATATGCTGGCCTGGCCAGGCCCCCTGTCTTGACGGTCCCCCACTTGATGATATGGCACTAATGATGTCAATTGAAAATCAGGCAGGTCCGCCGTTGTCATACAGGCGGCGGTGCTAAGTCGCTATTCCGCCGCTCTCGGATGAATTCGCTCAGATCTCATCTGGCAAGCCGCGGATTCCATCGCGGTCACGCGCGACAGACGCACCGCGACGTGCTTGTGGTAGGGAGTGCCGGCGATGGGATCGCGGTTGCCGCTCTCGGTGAGCAGATTGATCCGCGGTCCATTTGTGAGATGCTCGCCGTCTGCGGCGGGATACGACTGGCCGTACCCATGTGGCAGCGCCAGTTGGCCTTTCCGCATGGAGTCGTCGGCCTTGCAGCGGGCGACCAGCCGTCCGACAGGCGATTCAACGGCAAGCCAATCGCCGTCCTTGGCGCCCAACTCGCCGAGGTCGGCAGAATTGATCAACAACGCCCCATCGGGATCGTCGCGGCGCCACGCCGGATCGCGAAAAATCTGATTGGCGTTGAACAGGCGCCGCTGCCCGGCAGCCAGCATGAAGGGAAATTCCTTCGGCGCGCCGGCGGTCGCGGGGTCCAGACGCGCAAGCCATTCGAGCATGCCGGGCACCGCGAGCCGAACCTTGCGGTCGGGATGCGCGATCAGGGACCAGACTTCATCGTATTCATGGTGGGTGACAGCGATGCCTTGTCGCGCCGCTACGATGGCGTCGAAAAGCATGTCGCCAAGCGCTTGATCCGGAATATCATCCGATGCGCCGATCGCCCGCCTTACCGCTTGGGGTGAGCGCTTGGCGCAAGAAAGCGCCGCGTTCCACAAGGCGGCTGCGGCAGCCGTGCCATCGGGAAGCGTCTGCCCAAGCGTATGGTAGAGCACCAGCGGGGCTACCGCCGCCGCCGACGGGTTTTCCGTCATGAAGGCGCGAAACGCTGCGGCGAACTCCGATCGTGAGCGCCGAGCCGCTTCGCGCAAGGGCGCAAGTGCGTTGTCGCCGGGCAGGAACCCCAGCGCCCGGGCGAGCCGCGTGTAGATTTCGGGTTCCGGCAACGTGCCCTCGAGCGGCGGCAGGATGCCGGCGCGAACGTGAAAATAATTAACCGGGAATTCGAAGTTGAATAACGTGAATTCGGTCTTCTCGTATTGCGAGGAAGCCGGAAGGACGTAATGCGCGAGCTGCGCCGTTTCGGTCATCGCAACATCGACCACAACACATAGTTCAAGCGAACGCAGCGCACGCTCAACCGCCTCGGTATTGGCGGCCGTGTTGGCAGGATTGGAGCTGTCGATCCAGACTCCGCGCAGCCGGTCGGGATGGTCGCCGAGCACCGCATCCGGGAAGATATTGGGTGGCAGAAGACCGGCAATGACCTCGTCACCCGTCGGCGAAAATCTCTGGTTGGGGGAATTGCCCCACAGCGGCTGCAGCCAGCTGTGCAACTGGTTGGTGCCTTTGCGGCCGAAACTGCCGGAAAGCATGATCAGCAGCTTTTCGAGGTAGGAATTGAGCGTCGAGTTGACCCCCTGCTGAATGCCGAGCTCGACGCGGACGACCATGGCCTTTGCGGCCTTGATCATGGCGGCGCAATGCTCGATCTCTGCCATCGAAACCTCCGCGGCATCGGCCCACTCCTCCACGGGGATAGCCAGCAACGCCTGCTTCACCTCGGCGAAGCCGAGCGTGTGTCTTTCGATAAAGTCATGGTCGATGGCATCCGACCGGACAAGCGTGGCCAGCAGCGCGCCGAGCAGGAACGCGTCAGTGCCCGGGCGAACGGCGAGATGCAGATCGGCCATCTCTGCCGTTTCTGACCGGCGCGGATCGACAACGACGAGTTTTCGCGCGGGGTCCTTGCGAATCTGGTTGAGATGGTCGCGAGCATTGGGAAACCCGTGGGCGATCCACGGGTTTGCGCCGATCACCAGCAGCAGATCGCAGTGGTGCACGTCCTCGCCGGTGTGGCAGGTCTGGCTGCCGAACATATGACCGTTGATCCAGAAGTCGCCGGTTTTTTCCTGCGACAGCGCGTTGAAGACGTTGCGCGAACCAAGGGCGCGCAGAAACGCGTTGGCATAGGCGCCGCCGGCATGGTTGCCTTGACCGCCACCGCCATAGAGCGCCATGCTCTTGCCGCCGTGCCGCTCGACCAGACTGCGCACTCGCTCGGCGATCTCGGCAATCGCAATATCCCACTCGATCGCATCAAACCCGCCGTCGGCGCGACGCCGCAGCGGCGTGGTGAGCCGGTCCCTGTGATGCGCGTAATAAGGGATGCGCGCCGCCTTGTTGCAAAGGTAGCCCTGCGATTTCGGGCTGGAACGATCGCCCCGGATCTTCTCGATATGCCCCTCATCGACGAGGACTTCGATCCCGCAATTGACATAACAAAGATTGCAGGCCGTCTTGTGCCAGGTACCGGCTTTCATGTTGGCTCCCTCCGGCGATTACAGGTCTATTATGCTTGCGACAGCACGATCGCGAGTTATCCCGCGACCTTGGAAAAATCAGGCTTGCGACGCTCGGCAAACGCCGCGAACGCTTCGCGCGCCTCTCCGGTCTGCAAACGCTCGCGAAACAACGCGCCTTCCCGGCTAATTTGAGCGGCGATCTTGTCCATATCGCGCATCAGGGCTTTGGTTTGGTTGAGGGAGCCTGCCGGCCGTTTGGTCAGCGCTTCGGCCGCTCCCCGGGCCTTGGCGCGCAACTCCTGGACCGGCACCACAGCATTGGCCAAACCGCAGGCAAGAGCAGTGGCCGCATCGAGAGGTTCTCCCAGCGCAAAC
>JAQGKJ010000455.1 GCA_028290165.1 Bradyrhizobium sp.
AGCCGTTGTTCTGGGTCCAGACCTTGCCGTCGACGTCAGAGCTTTGCGGACTGACCATGTTGACCTGGGCAGCGTCGATGTTCTCATCGCCCTGGAGCGGCCAGAACTTGAAGGTCTCGCTGTTGCGGTCGAATCTTGCGATCGTGGCCTGATACATGTTGCCGAGCCACAGATTGCCCGCGCGGTCGCTGCGCAGGCCGAGCAGCCCGGTCGGGAAGCCCGGCTTGTGTTCTGGAATCGGAAATTCGGTGACCTTGCCGGTTTTGGGATCGAGCCTGCCCAGATTCTGCTCGCCGAAACTGGAATACCAGACCATGCCGCTGTTATCGACGATCACGTCGTGCGGCGAGATCGTCTCGCGCGGCAGATCGTATTCGGTATAGATAACGCGGGTGGCCGCACCGGTCGGGCGCGGCTGGGTCTTCAGTTCAAAATTCCATTGCGGGCGCGAAGACAGATTGATGCTGGCGAGGAAGTCGGCCGCGCCGCGATAGACCTGCACGCGCTGATCGCCGCGTTCCTCCATCAGCCGCTCGGCGCGGCGCAATTGCGGATGCGCCGGAATGCTCTGGTTCACATAGCCCTGCATGCGCGGGAGAATGTTGGTCATGAAATCATCGGCACTGTATTTCGAGCGTAGCGGGCGCTCCAGCGTGTGGCAGCCGACGCAATTGAGCAGCTGGCCCTTCTGCGCATCGGTGCCCGGCATGCTCGCGAGCCATTCGGCGTTGGTTAGTTGCGACGCCATGTCATCGGTCTTGTGCAGCGCAAGATCGGCGGTCGCGGTGTTGTTGGCGCTGACCGCGACCGGATTGGGCTCGAGGTCGTAACCAACGGCGCGGATGCGGAGGGAATATAGCCCCGGCTCGAGCCTGGCCGCCGGAAAACTATAACGGCCGTCCTTGTCGCTGACGACCGTGACCGTGATGTTCGATCCGCTTCGTTTGGCGCTGACCAGAACGCCCTCCAGCGCCTCCTGCCCGGCGGTGACTTTGCCGGCTAGCGCGGGGCCTGCCTGCGCCGCGGCATTGCCCGTGCCTGCCAGCCACGCGCAAAATACCAGGAAACTGACGCTTGTGACCATGGAACGGCGCGGCATGACGCTCTCCCTTGATTTTATTATTGTTGTTCTCTGCATCGAGTGTAATGGCCGAATTCCCGGCGGACTAGGGCCTGCGGCGCGGAGCCGGTCTGCATCGCCTGTGGTACGATCTCAAACCAGAGCGGCGCGGTCGTTAGACCAGCCCGCCAAAACAAGGGGGGACAAATGAGTGTTGACCAACGCAGTGATGCCGGCGCGCGCCTGCCCGGCGTTTTCGTCGCGCTCTTCAATAACGCGACCGTGGATCCCGTCTCCGCCCAATACGGCATTTTTCTTTTGCGCGTCGCGGTCGGGATCGACTGGATCGTGCACGCATTCCTCAAGACCTGGCGCGGCATGAACACGCATGAGGCGCTGCTGGCGAAGAACGGCATCACGCCGCTGCTGGCCTGGCCGACATTCACCCTCGAGCTGATCGGCGGCTGCGCCATCCTGCTCGGCTGGTACACCCGCCAATGGTCGGCGCTGCTGCTGGTGTTTTTGGCGGTGGTGGTCTGGATCAAATGGCCGGTGGGCTGGCTCTACTCCAACATGGGCGGAGGCTGGGAATACCCGCTGTTCTGGCTGATCGCCCAGGCAGCCCTGGTGCTTGCCGGCAGCGGCGCCTTCGCGCTGCAATCGGTTCCAAGATTCAAGGCCGCGAAGGACTGACGCCAGGGGCGCCTCAGCCCAGTTGCTGGATCGTCATGTTGGCGTAGCGAACCCGCACGCTTAATTCCCGCCCAAGCGCCGACAACAGCTTGATCGCAAGGTCTGGCTGCGCCTGGCACAGTCCGCTGAACGACGCCTCGCTCAGGCCGAAGCCTGCGAGGTCTTCGTCGACCGTGATCGTCGCCGAGCGCGGCCCGCGATCGAGCAGGGCAAGCTCGCCGAACATCGCGCCGGCGGCAAAGGTGACAAGCCTGATATCGCCGTCATCGTGCCCGAGATGAACGCTGGCGCGGCCTTTTGTGACGAGATAGAGCGACGAGCCGGGATCGCCGTGGCGAAAGATGACATGTCCGGCCGGCCACGCCACCGGCTCCAGCGAGCCGCGCAGGCGTTCGACCTGATCGGGCGTGAAATCGCGCAGCAGCGGAAGGCGAGCGAGCGGCAGTTCCCGCGACGGCGCCGTTCCGGCCTTTCGCAGCAACTCGTCCTCGGCCCATTCGATCGCGCGGTCGATGTCGGGAAAGAAGCGGTCGTGCTGAAAGATGTCGGCAAGCCGCGCCGCAGTCTCGGTGCGCCCGGACAACACTAGCGCCAGCCTGACGCCGCGCGCGGCAAGTGCGGCGTCGATATCGCCGAGGATGCGCCCGCCCGTGGAATCGATTTCGGTGATCCGTCGCAACTCGAGCAGCACCGCGGTCGCGCCCTTGAGTGTCTCGCTGTCGATGATCTGCGCGAGCCGATCGGCGGTGCCGAAGAACAGCGCGCCCTGCAGCTCGATGACCAGCACGGAGGCGCCCTGCACATGGAGCACCTCCAGTTCGGCCGGATCGCGGACACGCCGCGACCGCACGGTGTCGCAGCGATAGAGTCTCCGAATATTGGAGCGGCTCATGCGGACCACAAACAGCAGCACCGCGAGCATGATGCCGATGAACACCGCTGATACGACGTTGATCGCTATCGACAGCACCGAGACGAACACGGACACGCCGAGGTCGAGCGCTATGGCGCCGCGCTGCGGCGTGCCGGGCCTTATCAAGCGCGCCGCCAATTGCCAGGTCCAGGGGTCGATGTGCTGGATCGCGATCACCATGATGACCGCCGATAACACCGCGCGCGGGATGTAGGAGAGCAACGGAAACAGCAGCGTCACGGCCGCCAGCACGGCTGCGGCATTGACGACCACTGAAAGCCAGCTGCGCCCGCCATAGGCGCGGTTGGCGAGGCTGGGTCCGATATTGATACCGCTGGTGATGCCGCCAAAGCCCGCCGAAACCGCGTTCGCGATGCCGAGACGAATCAGCAGACGATCGTCGCCGCCGCGAAGCTCGCCCGGCAGGCTGGTCAATTTGGCGCACAACAGCGCATCGATCGACGCGATCACGGCCAACGCCAGCGCGCTCGACAGGATCACCGACGCCGAGCTCTCCACGGGATCTGCCATCGGCAATCCGGAAAAATCGATCAATACGGTGCGCATCGCCGCGCTTGCCGTCTTCAGGCCGATAACCGGGCCCAGCATGTCGCCGAGGCCTGCGAGAACGAGGGCGTAGTAGACTATGATCCCGCAGCCGAGGCCGATCAGCACCGGCGGCACTTTTGTGGTGATCCGGCGCGCATTCCACATCGCCGCAAAGGTCAAGGCGGCGACCAGCGCGCTCAACGGCCGCGCCTCCCCTAACGCGCCAAAGACGCGGGTGAAACGAATATTGTGGTCGAAGCCGAGCACGTTGCCGAGTTGCACCAGAAACAGCAGCACCGCGGCCATGTTCTGGAAACCGGCCATCACCGGATGCGGCGCGAATTTGATCAACGAGCCGAGATGCAGCATCCCGAACAGCGCCTGCGACAGGCCGCCGAGCAGGATGATTGCGAAGAACACCAATAGCGTGGCGGCGACGTCGGGTTCGGCGTCCATCGTGGGCGCGCGATGCAGCAGCGAATAGAGCAAGAGCCCCAGGAAGAACGTCGTGGTGATGCGCGGCGCGTAGACGCGGGTCGAGCGGTCGCCGAGCGCGACGCAGACAACGCCCGCGATGACAGCCGAAATAAGCCCCGCCATCGCGCCATAGGCAAAATATTCATCGCCGAGACTGACAAAGGCGAACATGCCGAACGCCATCGCCAGCGGAATGGCGATGGTCGATGACACCAGGCCGGCCACGATATCGTTGCGCGCCGGCGTTACATTCACGGGATTTGTCACCGCAGCGCGGCCGCGATGTTTCCGCCATCGACGGTGGTGATGTCGGCGGTGGTTTTCAGCGCCAGCGCCTGCGCCAGAAAGGCCTGCGCGACATCCTCGGCCGCCACTTCTCTCCCGAGCAGGTTGCCGCGCATGTAACTCTCTTCGCTGACCCCGCGCATCTTGGAGCGCTGCGCGATCATCTCTTCGGTCAGAAGACCGGAGCGGATGCGGTCGGCATTGACGGCGTTGGCGCGGATGCCTTCGCTGCCGTAATCGAGTGCGTATTGCCGCACCAGGAACAGCGTCGCCGCCTTCGGCAGTCCGTAAGGGCCGAAGTCAGGCCCGGGATTGACCGCCTGCTTGGAAACGTTGAACAGCAGGCAGCCGCCGGTGCCCTGCGCCCGCATGATTTTCACCGCGGCCTGGGCGACGCGCTGGTGGCCATAAAAATTCAATTCAAAACTCTCGCGCAGGACCGCCTCGTCGACCTCGCCGATCCGGCCCTGCCAAGCCGCGCCGGCATTCGACACCGCAATGTCGATCCCGCCGAATGTGGCTGCCACGCGCGCAAAG
>JAQGKJ010000462.1 GCA_028290165.1 Bradyrhizobium sp.
GCGCAGCAGCACGTCCTCGATATCCTCGAGCATGGCCCGGTCGAGCTTGCGTTTGGTCACGAGATCGGCGACCGCGTTCCCGAGCGAATTCGAGGTGCGCTTGAGGCCGCCGGACAGCCGCCGCCACCAGCTCAATCTGGGTTGTTCCGAGGTGTCGTTCATGGCGGGGGTGTGTTAGCCGTTTCACGCCATGAGCGAAAGCCACAACGAACGCGCCGATATCCCGGGCTTGACGGCGGAGGAAATCCAGGCCCGCGTGCTCCATCGCGACGGGCTAATGCTGGTGATCGACAAGCCGGCGGGGCTGCCGGTGCATCGCGGCCCCAAGGGCGGCGCCAACCTCGAATCCTCCTTCGACTTCCTGCGGTTCGGGCTCCCGCGTCCGCCGGTGCTCGCCCACCGGCTCGACCGCGATACCTCCGGCTGCCTCGTGCTCGGACGCCATCGCAAGGCAACCGCGTCGCTCGGCCTTTTGTTCAAGCATGGCCGGATTTCAAAAACCTACTGGGCGGCGGTCGAGGGGGAACCTGCCGAGGATGAGGGCACCATAGACATGCCACTCGGCCGCCTCAATGCCGAGCGCGGCTGGTGGCAGAAGCCCGACCCGGAGGGACAAACGGCGGTCACCAACTGGAAAGTGCTGGGGCGCGGCGACGGCGTGAGCTGGCTCGCGCTGGAACCGGTCACGGGGCGGACCCATCAACTGCGCGTTCATTGTGCCGAAATGGGCTGGCCGATTGTCGGCGACAATATCTACGGCAACGGGCCGCGCTTCGGCGAACCGCGCCTGCATCTGCATTCCCGCGAGATCGTGATCCCGATTTCCAGGAACAAGGTCCCGGTGCGCGTGGCCGCGCCAGCGCCGGCGCATATGCATGCGCGGCTGAGAGTATGCGGGTGGAATGGGGAGTAGAGTCGTATAGACCGCAGCTCTCGCAGCAACTACCACCGTCATCATCCGCGAAAGCGGATGATCCAGTATTCCAGAGGCGTTTTTGTTGATCGAGAGGCCGCAGCGTACTGGATCGCCCGGTCAAGCCGGGCGATGACAGTCTGGGATCAGCCGCGCGCCGTCGTTCCCCTTGATCGTCAGCGCCCGCACCCTGCCGGGCGTCTCGCCGCTGATCGCCACCGGCAGAAAATGTTCGGTGCGGCCCTGTGTGGCGCTTTCGATCAGAACTTCGCGCCTCGCGCCGATCTCCGACGCCAGCCGCTTTTGCAACGCGACCTCCCCGGCCGCGCGCAATCGCCTCGC
Organism: Bradyrhizobium sp.; assembly: GCA_028290165.1. The sequence continues at coordinate 1,256 of JAQGKJ010000462.1, forward strand.
GCGTTCCCTGATAGCCGCACTATTCACCTGCGGCATCCGTGCCGCCGGGGTGCCCGGGCGCGGCGAATAGGGGAATACATGCAGGAAGGTGAGGTCACACGCTTCCACCAGATCGATCGAGCGCGCGAACATTTCCTCGGTCTCGGTCGGGAAGCCTGCGATGATATCGGCGCCGAGCGCGATGTCCGGCCGCAGCCGCCGCACCTGCGCGCAGAAATCGATCGCGTCCGCGCGGGAATGCCGGCGCTTCATCCGCTTCAAGATCAGATCGTCGCCGGACTGCAATGATAGATGCAGATGCGGCATCAGGCGTTCATCATCCGCGATCGCGTCGAGCAAGTCGCGATCGATCTCGACCTGATCAACCGATGAAATCCGCAAGCGTTTTAGTTCCGGCACATGCCGCAGGATCTGTTTTGTCAGCGCTCCGAGCTTTGGCGTCCCCGGCAGATCGGCGCCGTAACTTGTGAGATCGACCCCAGTCAGCACGATCTCGGCGTGGCCGCGCTCGACCAGCGCGCGGACCTGGTCGACCACCGCGCCCATCGGCACCGAACGCGAATTGCCGCGGCCATAGGGGATGATGCAGAAGGTACAGCGGTGATCGCAGCCGTTTTGGACTTGCACGAACACCCGCGGCAGGCCTTTTTGAAATCCCTCCAGGAGATGCGGCGCCATCTCGGTGACCGCCATGATGTCGGCGACCGCGATCTTCTGACTCTTTTCGATCCCGAACTTTGCGGCCGCGTCGAGCGCGGTGCGCGCATCGCGCCAGGCTTCGCCCCGCATCTTGTCGTCATTGCCGACGACGCGGTCGACCTCGGTCATTTCAGCGAACATCTGGGCTTGCGTCTGCGCCGCGCACCCGGTGACGACAATGCGCGCCTCGGGGCGCTCGCGTTTCAGCCGGCGGATCGATTGCCGCGCCTGGGCGACGGCTTCATTGGTGACCGCACAGCTGTTGATGATGATGGCATCTGCCAGCCCCGCGCGCTCGGCCTCGCGCAAAATCACCTCGGATTCGAAGGCGTTGAGGCGGCAGCCAAAAGTGATGACGTCGACGCTCATCGCTTAAGCAACGGAGGCAAACAGCGCCGGATCGAAGCGGCCCTCGAACTCGAACGTCGCCGTGCCCGTCATGAGCACGTGGTCGTCGCCCTCGCGCCATTCGACCAAAAGCTCACCGCCGGGCAGCGCGATATTGACGGTGCGATTGGCGCGCTTAAGCCGCGCCGCGGCCACGGCCGTTGCGCAGGCCGCCGAGCCGCAGGCCTTTGTCAGGCCGGCGCCGCGCTCCCAGGTGCGGATCGTGATGTGGTCGCGATCGACGATATGCGCCAGCGTGATGTTGGCGCGCTCGGGAAAGATCGGATGGTTTTCCAGCAGCGGCCCGAAGCGGCCGAGATCGTGGGCATTGACGTCGTCGACCCAGAAGATCGCGTGCGGATTGCCCATGCTGACCGCGGACGGCGTATGCAGCACCGGCGCGTCGATCGGGCCGATCTGCAGTTCGATCGAGCGGGTGTCGCGAAATTCTTCCGCCAGCGGAATGTCCTTCCAGCCGAATTTCGGCGGGCCCATGTCGACGGTGTAGAGCCCATCGGCGCCCTGCCAGCAATTCAACAGCCCCGCTTTGGTCTCGAAAGTCGCCGCGGTCTGGCCGGTCGCATCGAACAGCCGCTGCGCCACGCAGCGCATGCCGTTGCCGCAGGCGGCGGCTTCCGATCCGTCATTGTTGTAGATGCGGATGAAGGCCTCGGTACCCTGCAGGCGCGGCGGCTGCAGCACCATCAGTTGGTCGTAATGCACGCCCGCGGGCGAGGCTACCGCGCGCGCTTCCTCTGCCGTGACGGCGGCCGGCTTGTCGCGCAGATCGACCACGACGATCTCGTTGCCGATGCCGTTCATCTTGGCAAATGGTTGGTTAGCGAGCGCGCTCATGGAATTTCCCGGCTGGTGCTGCTTTATATGGCGAATGATAGCGGATTGGCCAGTGTGGTGAATGTGTGTCGATACCCCTCGGGCAGCAACGGAGGCCCATGACGTATCTGCCATGGGACGAAATCCGGGCTTGCGTGTTAGATAGTGGCTCAACCGCGCGCTTCGCCGACATGAACCGGGCCATGCAAGCCGGCGCGACCGTCGAACAGGGCTTGGAGAATACCGAATGAATTGCATCAGCTCTTTCCGCCTTGCCATGGCCGCGCTGATCTCGGTGCCGGCGATTTCGCTGGGTGTTGGCAGCGCTCTGGCACAATCGCCGCCGCCGGCCGCGCCTCCTGCGGCGAGCACTCCGGCGACCCCGGCACCCACTCCGTCCGCGACCCCCGCCCCGCCGCCGGCCGAAACAAAGTCTCCGGCGGATATTCCCTCAGCCGCGCAGACCCCGGCGCCCCCGCCTGCGGCGCCGGTGCAGACCGCCGACCCCTTCGGCGAACAGATCACGCTGGAACCGAAAACGGTCGTCATCATCAGGGGCAACGCCAACTGGGATTCGGCGTTCGACACGTTGATGGATTCTTTCAAGTCGCTGTCGGCCCTGCTCGACAAGCAGGGCATCAAGCCATCGGGCAATCCGATGATCGTCTATACCTCCACCGACGACACCGGCTTCACTTACCTCGCCGAAATTCCGGTCGATCAGGACCCGAAGAATCTGACCAAGGCCATGAGCATGGGCAAATCGCCCGACGGCAAGGCGTTGAAGTTCGTCCATCGCGGGTCCTACGACAACATGGACAACACTTACGAGGCCATCACCAATCACCTCGACGACAAGAAGCTCGAAGCCAAGGACACCTTCGTCGAGGAATACATCACCGACCCCCTGAAGACCGCCGAGGACAAGCTGGTCATCAACGTCTAT
>JAQGKJ010000482.1 GCA_028290165.1 Bradyrhizobium sp.
GTGTACACATGGAGTTACCAATGAAGAACCTGATTGCGCGTTTCGTGAAGGATGAGTCCGGCGCCACCGCCATCGAATACGGCCTGATTGCAGCGGGCATTTCGCTCGCGATCATCGCTGTGGTCAACGGCCTCGGTTCCAACCTGAACACCAAGTTCACCTCGATCAACAACTCGCTGAAATAAGCGACTGTTACGGGCGAGCATCAAAGGCCTCGGCTTTTCCGGGGCCTTTGTTATTTCCGCTCGACGATGATGGCGTAAACATGCGTAAATCCGATGCCGCTGTCGCGGCAAGAAAGTCGCTACCGGCCGGCAACCGGGGCGATGCTCCCGTGGAACTGGTTTGTCTGGCGCTGGCGCTCGCGCTGATCGCTCTTGCCTGCCGGATCATCAGCATCTGGTAATCCGCCCGGCCGTTTCCCGATTGTTCATCTCTGCCCGCTAGGATGGGGCGATGCCCCGACCCCGGCGTCTTCAGCACGGGCCATAAAATCCCATGATCCTCGACATCGCGCGCCTTCTGTTGTTTCCGGCCCTGATGGCGTTCGCGGCCGCGAGCGACCTCTTCACGATGACGATTTCGAACCGCGTGTCGCTGGCGCTGGCTTTAGGCTTCCTGGCTCTCGCCCTTCTGACCGGCATGGGCCTTTACGATATCCTTTCCCATCTGGGCGCCGGCGCCACCGTACTCGCGGTCTCCTTTGCCTGCTTCGCCATGGGCTGGGTCGGCGGCGGCGATGCCAAGGTTGCGGCCGCCGCCGCGTTGTGGTTCGGCTTTAGTCATCTCCTGAACTATTTGCTCTATGCCTCGCTGTTCGGCGGCGCCTTGACGCTGCTACTGCTCCAGTTTCGGCAATGGCCGCTGCCCTATCCGCTCGCCGGCCAGGCCTGGCTGCTCAGACTGCAAGCCAAGGAAAGCGGAATCCCCTACGGCATCGCGCTCGCGATCGGCGCACTGATGGTCTACCCGGAGACCGAATGGATCAAGGCGGTCGATCTCGCCCACCTCGCCATTCGTTGATCGCACACCAGTAAACCCGGCGTTAAGGCGATTTAGATACGCCTCATTAACCATGCTTTGACGAATAGCTGGTCAACTCCCATCACGGCGGCGGAAGCGTCGCGGCGTAATGTGAAAAGTGAAGCGTAATGAATACCGCACGCATTGTCGTCCTGACCATCGCTGTCGGTGCCGGCGGCATTGCCGCATATCTTGCGAGTGGATCGGACAAGCCTCTCCCGACTGAGCCGGCTGCACAGTTGCAGACGGTGGACGTTCTCGTTGCGAGGTCCGACATCGGCCTTGGCCAGACGGTCAATCCCGATGACCTGCAGTGGCAGACCTGGCCCGCGGCGACCGCAAGCAACAGCTTTATCCGCCGCAATGAACGTCCCGATGCGACCACGCAGATCGCCGGTTCGATCGCGCGTGCACCGTTTATCCAGGGCGAGCCGATCCGCGAGCCGAAACTAGTCAGGGCCAACGGCTCGGGCTTCATGGCCGCGATCCTGCCCACCGGCATGCGCGCCATCTCGACCGAAATCTCGCCGGAGACCGGCGCCGGCGGCTTTATCCTGCCGAACGACCGGGTCGATGTGATCCTTTCGAAGCGCGAGAAGAATCAAGACCGCACAGGCGCAACCGATGTCGTCAACTCGGAAATCATCCTGTCGAATGTTCGCGTGCTCGCGATCGATCAGGCCCCCAAGGAAAAAGACGGCCAGAACGCCGTGGTCGGCAAGACGGTCACGCTCGAGCTGAAGCCCGAACAGGCCGAAACGCTCGCGCGCGCGCGCCAGAGCGGCACACTGTCGCTGGCGCTGCGCAGCATTGCCGATATCAACATGGTCGAGAACAGAACCGAGGATCAGGCTCCAAAGCGGGGCGACAGCATCAATGTCGTTCGCTACGGCATCTCGAGCCCGACGACGACACAGAAGTGACCCAAAGGACCTAGCGATATGAAATGCAGGGGAAATCAGCTGATGATGCGGACCTTCGTGGTCCGCGCCCTGTCGTTTTCGGCCGTTGCAGCGCTGACGCTTAATCCGGCCTTGACCCCGGTGGTGGCGAGCGACTATCGCGCCGCGCCGCCGCTCGTCGCCGCCGATGGGCAGATGAATGCGCGCTTCCTTGCGCTCGGCATCGGCAAATCCGTCGTCATCGATTTGCCGCGCGACATCAAGGATGTGCTGGTGGCCGATCCCAAAATTGCCAACGCCGTCGTGCGCTCGGCGCAGCGCGCCTATATCATCGGCGCCGCGGTCGGCCAGACCAACATCGTGTTCTTCGATTCCGCGGGCCAGCAGATCGCCGCCTACGACATCGCGGTGAAACGCGACCTCAACGGCGTGCGCGCCGCGCTGAAGGCGACGCTGCCGAATGCCGACATCCAGATCGAAGGAGTCGGCGACGGCGTAATGCTGTCGGGCACGGCTGCAAGTCCGATCGAGGCGCAGCAGGCCGGCGATCTGGCCGCGCGGCTGGTGGGTGGGCTTGACAAAGTCGTCAACTCGATCGCGGTCCGGGGCCGCGATCAGGTGATGTTGAAAGTCACCGTCGCCGAGGTGGCGCGCTCGATCATCAAGCAGATGGGCATCGACCTCAGCGCCAACCTGAATTACGGCAC
>JAQGKJ010000525.1 GCA_028290165.1 Bradyrhizobium sp.
AAGACAGCGACGAGATCGACCGCCTCCAGCGCCGCCAGCACTTCCGCGCGTGCGCGTTCGTTCTGGACCGGGCGCCCCGCGCCCTTCAGCCGCTTTATCGATGCGTCGCTGTTCAAGCCGACAATCAGCCGGTCGCAGGCGCCGCGGGCCGCCGTGAGGACCTTGACGTGGCCGGGATGCAAAATATCAAAGCAGCCATTGGTGAAACCGACCCGCAGTCCCTGTCGGCGCCAATCCAGCAGTTGCCCCTCGAGGTCGCCGCCTGCGGCGACAATCTTCTCTTCGGCCGCGAGGAATGCATGCGGCAGGATTTTTCGCCGCAGTTCTGCCGATGTCACGCTGGCGGTGCCCTTCTTGCCGACCGCGACCGCGGCCGCGGCGTTCGCCATCCGCAGCGCCGTCTCCCAATCGGCGCCCGCCGCCAGCGCCACCGCAAGCGCCGCGGCGACGGTGTCGCCGGCGCCCGAGACATCGCGCACCTTGACCGGATGGGCCGGCACATGGATCACCTCGCCGTTGCGCGGCACCAGCGTCATGCCGTGTTCGCTTTGCGTGACGAGCATCGCCTCGCAATCCGCCAGTTGCATCGCGTCTTGCGCGGCAGCAGCGATGTTTTCTTGGGTATCGGCGCGGCTGCGGGTCGCTTCCGCAAATTCCTTGCGATTGGGCGTGAGCAGCGTCGCGCCGCGATAGATGGCCAAATTGGCGCTCTTGGGATCGACGATCACCCGCTTGCCGAGTTTTCGCGCGGCATCGATGACGTTGCGGATCACCCGCGCCGTCAGCACCCCCTTGGCATAATCCGACAACAACACGATGTCCGCACGGGCGAACTGCGGCAGGATGGCGTCGATCAGTTTCTGCTCGACGTCGGGCGCGGCCGGCCGCGCCATTTCCCAGTCCGCGCGCAGCATGTGGGTGGAGAAATGATCGGAGACGAAGCGCACCTTTCGCGTGGTCGGCCGCGCAGGGTCGCTTACCAACACGCTTTCGATCCTGCTTTCCTGCGCAAGCTGAGCCTTCAGTGTGGCGCCCGCGTCGTCCTCGCCGATCAGGCCGACAAAAATGCAGCGCGCGCCGAGCGAGGCGATGTTGCGCGCGACGTTGCCGGCGCCGCCGATATTGGTCTCGCTGCGCTGGACTGCAATGACCGGCGCGGGCGCTTCCGGCGAAATCCGCGACACCTCGCCATAGACGAATTCGTCGAGCATGAGGTCGCCGACGCAGAGCACCGTGCGGCTCGCAATCGCATTGGACAGGGCATCAAAATCGAACATCTGTTCTCGTCATATGTTGCGCCGTCAGCGGAAACGATCGGGCTGATTCAGGAACCCTTTGACGTAACTCCCGACCGCATCTTCCAGCCCTGTAAAACCGCCATTGTAGCCGGCGCGCTGCAGCCGACCGACATCGCTTTGGGTAAAATACTGATAGCTGCCGCGGATCGTCTCCGGCATATCGACATACTGGATATTGGGAGCGGTGCCGAGCGCCACATAGGCCGCGAGCATCATATCCTTGAAACTGCGCGCCTTGCCGGTTCCGACATTGAAGATGCCGCTGACATCAGGCGTCGAGAGCAGCCACATCACGACCCGCACCACGTCGTCGACATAGATGAAATCGCGCCGCTGATCGCCGTCGGCGATGCCAACGCGATGCGACTTGAACAGCTGCACCGGGCGGTCGGCCCTGATATCGTCGAAGCGGCGCGCCAGCACGCTCATCATCGTGCCCTTGTGATATTCATTGGGGCCGAACACGTTGAAGAATTTCAGGCCGGCCCATTGCGGCGGCAGCCGTTCGCCGCGGGCGGCGCGTTCGGCAACGGCGAGGTCGAACAGGTTCTTGCTCCAGCCGTAAAGGTTCATCGGGCGGAGCCGCTTCAGCGCCCCGACCGACCCGTCATCGTCAAAACCCTGCTCGCCATCGCCGTAGGTCGCCGCCGACGATGCATAGATGAACGGGGTGCCGGTGGCGGTGCACCAGTCGAGCAGCCTGAGCGGCATCCGGAAATTGGCTTCCATGACGAGATCGCCATCGGTCGCCGTGGTCTCGGAAATCGCGCCGAGGTGGATCATGGCCTCTAGCCGGCGCCCCTGCAGCCACCCGAGAAGCTGCGACGGCGGGACAAAGTCCGCGAGCTGGCGCTTGGCCAGATTGCGCCACTTGCCGTCATGGCCGAGCACATCGCAAACCACCACATCGGCGCGGCCGGCGTCATTCAGCGCCGCCACGACGTTCGATCCGATAAAACCGGCGCCACCGGTCACCAGTAACATTCGCACCCCTGCCCTTGATGTGGGATTTTAGCTTTGCCCCAGTCCCGGCCGGCAGGCAACTTGGGTGATCCGGCGTGATGAAGACCGCGGCCCTCCGCCGGGTCACTTTACCTCCCCGCTGGGAGCAGTTACCGACAGGCTCGAGACAGACCGGCGCTAACCTTCCAAAATATGAACATTGATTCAGATCATTTAGCGACGACTGAGGATGCTGCGGACAGCCGCCCGATCCTCATCGTTCCCTATATGTGGATCGGCGACTTCGTCCGCGGCCATAGCGTGGTGCGCGTCCTCAATCAGCGCTGGCCGAACCGGCCGGTCGATCTCCTCACCACCTCGCTCTGCGCCCCGCTGGTCGATTACATGCCAGGCGTCCGCGCCGGGATCGTCTGGGACCTGCCCCGCAGCCGGCTTGCGGTGGCCAGGCAATGGGGGCTGGCGGCGCTGCT
>JAQGKJ010000527.1 GCA_028290165.1 Bradyrhizobium sp.
GCCGAGCGTGTGCGCGTCGGAGGCAAGCGCGCCGGGGCCGGAGCCGAAGATGGCGCGGCCGCCCGTCATGTGATCGAGCTGCACAATGCGCTGGGCGACATTGAAGGGATGGTGATAGGGCAGCGAGACCACGCCGGTGCCGAGTCTGATGCGTTTTGTGCGCTCGCCGGCGGCGGCCAAAAACATCTCCGGCGAGGCGATCATCTCCCAGCCGGAGGAATGATGCTCGCCGCACCAGAATTCGTCGTAGCCGAGCGCGTCGAGCTGCTCGACCAGGTCGAGGTCCCTGCGGAATTGCAGCATCGGATGCTCGCCGACCGGGTGATGCGGGGCGAGGAAGGCTCCGAATTTGAGGCGCGCCATGGGTTTCTCTCCGGACGACTATTGTTGTTGATTGGCCTGTTTCCGCAGGCTACGTGCTGGAACGCGTCAAGGCAATCGCGGAAAGCTCATCGCGGCGTGTGCGGCATGGTGCCATGCGTGCAGGCGATGGATCGCCGGGGCCGTCGGGCTACAGGTCGCGCCATGCTGTTGTTGCGGGCGCGCACCCCCGACGCTAGGGTCGCATCGCGATGGAGAAATTCGATGAACGCCGGAAGCGAGCGACGCGCACGCGGGTAGCCCGCGCCATCATCCTGATAGCGGTGGCTTCGATTGCGTTCGGCCTGGTTCGGAAGATTTATCAATCCCGGACTGAAAATTGCTGGCAGGCCAGGATTGCCGGCGGCGAGCCCGTAGTGGTGCGGTTCATATGCGGCACCGGCTCGGTCGTGGATTGCAACGTTTCGGTCAGGATCACCTACCAAAAACAGGATTCCAGATGGTGCGCGAATCTTGAACGCAGCGACCAGGGCGAGATCGACAAGACGCATTGGTGCAACGCCAATCCCGAACAGGGCACGATCAGCATTTTTGGGGTGCCGCACGCGTTTGATCGATTTGGCGCCGTCACCAGCGACGGCCGGCTGGTGGGGCAATTGTTCGCGCGATGACGTCGCGCAACCCTGCGATATCCTCCACGTTAATTCGGCAGGTCGATCAGGCCTGCTTGAGAAACAGCACGTCGACATAGCCGTTGCGAGTAGCCGTTGCGTGAATCTCCGCCGGATTCGTTTTCCGGTGGGGGCCTGCGCGCGTCAGCCAGTAGGGCTCGTAGCCGCATTGCGACAAATGTTCGAGAATGGCCGATACGGAGGTGCCGAACCTCTGCAGTCCTTCCTCCTGCAACTCGACAAAAAGCGCGGGCCCGGACAGCCGCAAGATGTCGGCAGCGCCCTTTAGCACCAGCATTTCCGCGCCTTGCACATCGATCTTGACCAGGCTCGGTCTCAGCACGCATTTGGGCTCGATCAGATCGTCCAGTCTGACCGCGTCGACGGCGATCCCGGTGCCGTCGCGGGATAGCTTGTGATCCGCCGGGTGCAGCTGATTGATCTCGAGAAACGCCGGGCCGGGAGTCGCGGCGGCAACTGCCTTGAGGGCGCGCACCCTGTCGAACAGACCCTCGCGCTTGAGCGCCGAAACTAGCGCCTGGTAGTTGCGATCCTCCGGCTCGATTGCAATGACTTCGCCGCCGGCGCCGACCCATTGCGCGAAGCGGAGTGCGAAAAAGCCGACATTGGCGCCGACGTCGATCACCACCGATCCAGTCGGGACAAACTCCTGAAGCCTTTTGACGGGCCCGGCTTCAAAATGGCGCTTGTAGCCCGCGTAGAGGACGAGAAAGACTCGTTCAAACGTCGGCAGACGGTGAACGCCAAGCCTCGCCGCCAGTCCAAACAGCCGGACCGCGGCGTTTCTTATGAGGTTTTGAAACATAGCGAAAATGAGCCGACGTTTACGAATTGATGCAAGACAGCAAGGCGCGGGGCGCGACGGATATACCATACATATCCGGCCCGGCCATCGACCCGAGACAGGTTCTGCACGCGGCTGAATTCGCTTGTCCGCCCTGCTGAACCGAGGTGCCGGACCATCCCGGAGCCGGTTGGGCGAATTTACACCGCGAGACCCCTCGGCTAAAAGCGGCTCTCCATCGCCCCTTTCAGAAATCGGATTTTCCCGATGAAAACGACCCACAAGATTGCCGGCGCACGCGCGATCTATCGCGTCGTTCGTGCGGGTCGTTCGATTCTCGGGCGAGGCGATCGCCAGGTGGTCGTGAGGGACGGCGTCACCTACGAACTGGACCTTTCGCAGGGAATAGATTTCGCCATTTACCTGGCAAACGTCTACGAGCGCCAGACCAAGGCCGCGTTACGCCAGCTTGTCTCTCCGGCGTCGCTGGTGCTGGACATTGGAGCCAATATCGGCGCCCACACGCTGCATCTTGCCCAACTGGTCGGCCCGAACGGCCGCGTCATCGCGTTTGAGCCGACCGACTACGCCTTTCGCAAGCTGTGCCGCAATCTTGAACTCAACCCGCAACTTGAGGGCCGCGTCACCGCCTGCCATTGCTTTCTGACCGAACATGATGAGGACCGGGTTCCTTCGACGATCTATTCGAGCTGGCCGCTGGCGCGCGAGGCCGGCCTGCATGCCAAGCATCTCGGCCGCGAAATGCGAACCGAATCCGCGCGCGCGCGAAGTCTCGATAGCGTGCTGTCCGAACTTGCCGATCGCAAAGTGCAGCTCATCAAGCTCGATGTCGACGGCTTTGAATGCGACGTGCTTGGCGGCGCAACCGTACTGCTCCGGGACGTGCGGCCAATTTTCGTGATGGAGTTGTCGCCCTATGTGCTCGAGGAGCACGGCACATCATTGGAGCAGCTGCTTTCCTACTTTATCCCGAACGGCTATTCCTTCTACGATGAACGAACCTGCAAGCCATTGCCGTCGACGGCCCGGGAGCTGCAGCGGCTGATCGCGGATGGCGCAGGCATCAATGCGATCGCACGGGTGGATTGACGAACAGATGAACTTTGGTTCGCGCAGGCTGCTTTCCTGGCCGTTGGTTTTGGCCGTCGTCTTTTTCTCGATCCCCATCCTTCTGGCCGTCTCGTACCCAACCTCGTTCTGGAGCGTCACCGACTATGAGACGCTCGGTCTCGCAGACGCGTTGAACCTGGCGTATCGGCTCGCCGACTGGCAAATGTACAAGGCGGTCGGGATATCCTACCATCCCGGCGTGCCGTTCTATCTGCTGAGCTGGCTGGGGCTCGCGCTGGCGGGATATCCGGTCGCTTCCGCGCCGAACTTCTTCAACACCGTGATTGAGCACGTCGAGAACTATCACCGGATCATTATCTATCTTGGCGCCTTCGTGGGCGCGGCCGGCGTCTATTTCTTTGCGCGAACGGCGCGCAAGCTGGTCCCGATCGGCGTCGCCGTGGCCGGTCTGTTGATCTGGTCGGTCTCAACCCCGGCAACCCTGCTGAGTTTCATGTCGCCGGGAATTGATGCGTTCGCGCTTCTCATCAACGGCCTGTTTCTGGCGGTGATGGTGCCGCTGGCCTATGAGGAAGATATCGACCCGGCCATCCTGGTGTTCGCCGGCTGCGTAGGCGCGCTCGCCTACATGAACAAATTATCCTACCTCTATATCCCGCTTGCTCTTTCCGCTGCCATTTTCATGAAGCTGGTTTTTTGCAGGGCTGGCTGGACGCGGGGAGCATCTCTGCTCTCGGTGTATCTCGGCACGACGGTCCTGGTCGTGCTCGCGGTGGCATTTCTCATCATCGGCTGGGACGGTTTTCGCGATCTGCTCAGTTATCATAAGAGCGTAATCCTGGGTTCTGAATTGTACGGAACCGGCAGTCACACGGTGGTCACCGAAGGCGAGATCTGGCGTGCGATCGCGGCAATACCCGCCGATCGCGCTTACGCCGTTCCGATCGCCCTGATCGGCGGCGCCGGCCTCGTGATCGCGGGCTTCGCCACCGGACTGCGGCGAGCCTCGCAGATTTCTGTTGCGGTGATCAGCATTGGAACGGGCGTGGCCGCGCTGCTTTCGGCGCTGATTGTCATCAAGCACTATGCCCCGCATTACACGGCTGGCGTATCCGCAACCCTGCCGGCATGCGTTGTCTGCAGCTACCTGCTTGCAAAGTCATGGGGTTTTGCGTCTGCAAATTCACGGGGTCTTCGAATAGCTGGAGCAGGCCTCGTCGCGACAGTCATTTCGGTGATGGCTTTACAAGTGAAAGCGCCGCTGATTTATACCTTGGCAAGCCGGACCAACGGCTCCCAGTTGGCGAAGGCGGATTTCGAGGAAATCAGTTCTTACCTGGCAGGAAGCAAGCGCGCGGTCGAATTCGCCTATAAGTCGCCCTTCGCGCTCTGCGGCGAGGGGTTCGTCATCCTCTATGCGAGTGTGCCGCGATTGACCTACGACTATCTTCAGAGCAGGCAGCAAGCGTTCAGCAGCATGCTGGCCAGCCTGGTCACGCGAGATGTCGGCGCCTACGTCATCGACAAGGGGTATTTTCGCGATGTGGAAAGTGTGAAGGCTGCGCCAAATCTCGCCCTGCTCGACCCGAAGCCGGTCAGGTATAATGACGGCGACAGGCTGATCGAGTTACGCACCGTGTTCCTGCTGATACGCGGTTGATCGTTCGCGAAGGCATTGACGAGCAATCGGCAAGTCCTGAATTCCAATGTCCAAGAATTCTAACATCCAAGGCTGTCATGAATTCGAAATCCCTTTCCTTGCAGTCCCGGAACGAGCGGAAACGGGAACTGCTGCTGCACTTCGAGACCAACGGCGACGAGCTGGACAGCGAAGGCAAGTTCAATGCGGCCTACCGCAAGGACGACCGCAGGTTCATGCGGTTTCTAATTCCGCCTGGCAAGCGGGTGCTGGAACTGGGCTGCGGCCGCGGCGATCTGCTCGCCGCGCTTGAGCCGTCCTACGGCGTCGGCATCGATTTCGCCGCCAATACGGTTGCGAAGGCGATCGCCCGTCATCCCGGTCTGAATTTCGTGCTGGGCGACGTCGAAGATTCGGCGACGCTGGCCACCATCGAGGGGCCATTCGATTATATTGTGATCGCCGACACCATCGGCATGTTCGAGGACATCGATGGCACGTTGAGGCAGGTGCATCATCTGTGCGCGCCATCGACGCGGATCATCATCGCTTATTACTCCCATTTGTGGGAGCCGATCCTCAAGCTCGCGGAAGCGCTGCATCTGCGAAAAAAGCAGCCGAAGATCAACTACATCGCGACCGCTGATTTCCTCAATCTGATGGATCTCGCGGATTTCGAGGTGATCAGCCAGGAGCAGAGGCAACTGATCCCGCTGCGCTGGTTCGGACTGGGAACGTTCGTCAACCGGTTCATTGCGCCGCTGCCCGGCATCCGGCAATTGTGCCTGCGGACCTATCTTGTGGGCCGTCCGGTGCGGATATTCCCGGATCGGAAATTTTCCGTGAGCATTCTCATTCCCTGCCGCAATGAGAAAGGCAATATCGAGAGCGCGATCTTGCGGATGCCCAAATTCGGCAGCGCACAGGAAATACTGTTCGTGGAGGGCAATTCCAGCGACGGCACATTCGAGGAATGCGAGCGGG
>JAQGKJ010000558.1 GCA_028290165.1 Bradyrhizobium sp.
GATAGATCGGCGTCACCCGCGCGCCAGTGGTGGGATCGGGTTGCGCGCCGGCATGCACGGCGAGGGTTGAAAATCCCGGAAGACGATCTGTCATTCTAAAATCCTGTTCTGCCTTATTTGAAATCGCGCGGCCGCATGCTGATAGGAGCGGCGTCTGCCGTCAAGGCGGTGTGAGGCTTCAAGAGATGTTGGGTACAGCCGTGCTTCGCCTTGAGGCGTTCGCGGTAAAATTGTTTCGTAATTGCATCACGTAAGCTCGCTCCTGTTTTTCGCGGCGCGATCGGATGCGGCGGTTTCGCCGCCGCCGACACTCATCCTGTTCAATGAAAGTCGCATACCTTGTGTCGGCATCGGCGCTCGCTTGGAACTGAGCGTGCGCGAATTGACGCCCATCCACGAGATCTCCGAGGACAGCCGGCCATATTCGATCTTCGGGCAGCGGTTCATGACCACCTTGAGACCGGCGGCTTCCGCTTTTTCGGCGGCCGCATCGTCACGCGCGCCTAGCTGCATCCAGATCACCTTCGGCGGCGGCGCCATCTTCAGGGCCTCCTCGACCACCGGCATGATGTGGCTCGAATTCCTGAAGATGTCGACCATGTCGACGGGGCGGTCGATATCGAGCAGCGAGGCGACAAAGGGTTTTCCAAGCAGGCTCTTGCCGACGTGACCGGGATTGACCGGAATCATGTCGTAACCGCGCTGCGCCAGATATTTGAAAGCAAAATAACTCGGCCGCACGTTGACGGGCGAAGCCCCCACCATCGCGATCGACTTCACGCCGTTGAGGATCTCGCGGATGTAATTGTCGGCGTAGGCGTCATGGTCCATTTCGAAATGTCCGTTACGTCATTCCGGCTTCGATGCATTGCATCGCCCCCGAATGACGGCTGTGAAATGACTTCGCTGCGCTCGCGTTGACAGCAGTCACTGGTCCTGCCACTTCGGCTCGCGTTTCTCGATGAAGGCGCCGATGCCTTCCTCGGCGTCGCGCGCCATCATGTTCTCGGTCATCACCTCTGCCGCATAACGATAGGCGTCGGCAAGCCTCATTTCGGCCTGGCGGTAGAACGCGGCCTTGCCGAGCTTTACCGTGTAGGCGGATTTGAGGGCGACCTTTTGCGCCAGTGCGATCGCCGCGTCACGTTCGGTACCGGCGGCAACGACGCGGTTGACGAGGCCGATCTCCTGCGCGGTTTTGGCCGAGACCGGCTCGCCGGTGAGCAGCATTTCCATCGCCTGCTTGCGCGGCACGTTGCGCGACAGCGCCACCATCGGCGTCGAGCAGAACAGCCCGATATCGACGCCAGGCGTGGCGAAGCTTGCAGCCTTCGAGGCCACCGCGAGATCGCAGCTTGCGACCAGCTGGCAGCCGGCCGCGGTAGCGACGCCCTGGACCGCGGCGACCACGGGCTTGGGCAAATGCACGATGGCCTGCATCATCGCGCTGCAGGCATTCATGATCTCGGCAAAATAGGCGCGGCCGCGATCGGCGTCGCTGCGGCGGGCCGTCAGTTCCTTCATGTCATGGCCCGCAGAGAACGCCGGGCCATTGGCTGCGATCACCACCGCGCGCACCTTGGCATCATCGTGAACTTCCTTCAGCGCTGCGTGCAGCTCGGCGATCAGGCCCTCCGACAGGCTGTTGCGTGTCGCGGGCCGATTGAGCGTGAGCACAGCGATGCTATCAAGCGTCTCGCGCAGCAGAATTGGTGACGGCGGTTTGGCGGCGCGTGCGATCTGGGCTTTCATCGAATTATCCACTTGGGCAGGCGCACCACCTTAATGTAACAAGCGGTGCGAGGCGAGGGCAGGCGGAGCGACATGGCAATTGCGAAAATGAGCGTGGCCGAACTGCAGAGGTTCCTGCATGACGAATTTCCCCAGGTGTTTCGAGGCGGGGACATATCGATCGAACGCGCCGATGGCGAATCCTGCCTGTTGCGCGAGCGCTATAGCGAGCGGATGCTGCGTCCGGGCGGGACGATTTCGGGGCCGACGCTGATGGCGCTGGCCGATTGCGCCATGTACGTGCTGCTGTTGTCGGCAATTGGTCCGGTCGGGCTTGCCGTGACGACCAACTTCAACATCAATTTTCTGCGCAAGGGCGCGCCCGGGCAGGATATCCTTGCAGCCGCGCGGCTTTTGAAACTAGGCAAGCGGCTCGCGGTCGGCGAGGTCAATCTGCTGTCGGGAGAATCGCCCGATCCGATCGCCCACGTGACCTCGACCTATTCCATTCCAAATACTTAGGGTTTTATACGGTAATATCGCACCATATTTATAAGCTATTGATTTTACACAACTAATTGTTTCCGTCTAGCATTGACGCGGACCTTGGACCTATCTAGAAACCCCGCAGTTCGGCGCGCAGGCGTCCCTGTCCCCCTTTTCACGGATTTCCTCACATGAAAACCTTTTCGGCAAAACCTGCCGAGGTGACGAAGAAGTGGATCCTGATCGACGCCAAAGGCCTGGTGGTCGGCCGGCTCGCTTCGCTGGTCGCGATGCGTCTTCGCGGCAAACACCTCCCCACCTATACGCCCCA
>JAQGKJ010000590.1 GCA_028290165.1 Bradyrhizobium sp.
CGCGCGGATCGCCATAGCGCTCAATCCATTTCTTGACGCTGCCGCGGCCGGCGTTGTAGGCGGCAAACGTCATGATGTAGGAGCCGCGATAATCCTCGATCAACCCGCCGAGTTCGGCGGCGCCAAGGGCGGCGTTATAGGCCGGATCGGTCTTCAGCCGGCCGAGGTCGAAGCTGGCGCCGTATTTCTTGCAGACGTATTTGCCGGCATCCGGCGTCACCTGCATCAGCCCATAGGCTTGTGCCGGCGAAACGTCGTTGGGGTTGAAGGCGCTTTCCTGTCGCGCAATCGCGAACACGATGCTCTGTTCGACCTCCGGCCCGATCGACTTGAACGGCGGGATCCCCGTCATCGGATAGGCATAGAAATCGAACGGCAGTCCGCGATTGAGCGCCGCCTTGCCGAGCAGCAGCATGGCGCGCGCGTCGCCATTGCGGGAGGCCAGTTCGCCAAGGCCAACCAGCGCGTCGGGATCGCCGTTTTCGCACATGTCGGCGAAAATCGGGATGGCGATTTCGCGTTCGTCGAGCGCGTACAGCAACTGCACCGCGCGGACGATTTCCAGCCGTTCGATCCCGCGTCCGCTGCCCCTGGGTGCGCCGTTCAACTCGATCTGCGGCAATCCCAGTTTCGCGCGCGCCAGCTGGCCGTAATAGCTGGTCGATTGCGCCGCCGCTGCCGTGTAAGCGGCCCGCGCATCCTGAGAGCGGCCGGCCGCTTCCGCGGCCCGGCCCTGCCAATAGCCGGCCCGCGCCAGCGCGGTCGGGTTGACGCTGCCAACCCCGATCCGCGCAAAGTGCTGCGCGGCGGTGGCCGGGTCGGTCAGGAAGCGCAGTGCAATCCAGCCCGCGGTAAATTCCTGCTCTGTCTTGTAGATGTCGCGCGCGGGGAGGGCGGCGTCACGCGCGATCAGATAGGCGGTGCGGTGCTCGCCGACGTCGAGCATCTTGCGCGACAATAATCGCCGCTCGATCCACCATTCGTCCAGATTGTAGAGCCGGCCCGGGTCCTTCGGCGCGCTCATAAAGAGCTGGGCGGCCTCGGCGAATTTCTCCTCGCGGCGGAGCAACTGAATCTTGCTGAAGATGTAGCCGGGATCGCCACGCAGCTCGTGCGGGACCGCCTCGAGCAGCGCCTTGGTGTTGGGGGCCTTCTTGTAGGCCGCGATCCGCGCTTTCGCCAACGCGACTTGACCCGCGCCCAGCCGTTTCGCGGCGCGCAACGCCGGCTCGTGGTCGCTGCCATAGAGCAGAAGGTCCATCCGCGCCTTGTGATCGCCCGGCGTCAGCAACGCGCCGAACAGGTCGAGCGCCGTGCTCTCGGTATCCTCCGACATCGAATCGTTGCGCCAGGCATCGCGTACCAGACGCTCCGCATTGGTCCGATCGCCGCGCCCGATCATTGCCTGTGCCAGCGAGAATTTGCCCTTGGCCGATATCGGCGATTCATTTTCGAACCACGCCCACACGGTCGCGGCGTCGCGGTGGTCGTCCCATAGCGCCGCCTCGATGCGCCGGCGCAGGAACGTCTGCGACGGCCAGCTCGGATTGGCCGCGAGGAATCCGCGATAGCGCTCGACCGACGCGCCGTTGTTGTCGCTGCGCAGGATGATCCATTCCGCGAGCTTCTTTGCGACCGGATCCGATATGTCCGCCTCGGCCTGGGTCGCATCCGCGGGCTTGTGCTTGCGCACGAGATCGATGACGTTTTCCAGCGCATCAATGTCGGCCTGCGAGGTCGATGACGTCGCGGCCACCGCGGCGGGCACGGATGGCTTGCGCGCAGGCGGAGGCGGCAAGGCGGCGTGCTGGCGCGTCGCGGGCGCGATCGTGGGAGCCACGGGAGCAGGCGCGGCACTCCTGGCGGCGGTGTCGGCTGGATGCAGGGCGGCTGGGCGCAAGGTCTTGGGCACGACGTTGCGCGCGATCGGCCGCGGCTTTGGCAGTGGAACTTTTGGCTTGGCCCAGGCATCCGCCGCCAATGCCGATAATCCGACGGCCAATGCCAGGCTTGTCGCCAATGCCGTCGACCGCATTGCGGCTGCGCGGGAGGATGGGGTCACTGCGTTCCTTCGCGGCGAATCATTCAATCGCTCAAGTCCTAGGTCTATTTGATTGAATATGTGGACAAAATACCAAAATACGCAGGGCCCGCGGATGTCTGCGCCATGACAGCGGCAAAATCGCGGCTAGTGTGGCGGTTGAGACTTTCGCCTGCCCGTCAGACCCGATATGAATTGGCCGTTCCAGTCACGGCAGAGCCGGTAAACCTTAAGCGTTTGGAGGAAGTCCATGGCAGCCAAGACGAATTTCCGGGGCTCGTTCACCGCCTTGGTCACGCCATTCAAGAACGGCTCGCTCGATGAAGCCGGGTTCCGCGCGCTGGTGCACTGGCAAATCGCCGAGGGCACCCACGGCCTGGTGCCGGTCGGCACGACAGGCGAAAGCCCGACCGTTAGCCACGATGAGCACAAGCGCGTCGTCGAATGGTGCATCGACGAGGCCGGGGGCCGCGTTCCCGTGATCGCCGGCGCCGGTTCTAATTCCACCAGAGAGGCTGTCGAGCTGGCGCAGCATGCGGAGAAGGCGGGCGCCAATGCGGTGCTGGTGGTGACACCGTACTACAACAAGCCGACCCAGGAAGGCATGTACCAGCACTTCAAGGCGATCAATGATGCGATCGGGATCCCGATCATCATCTACAATATCCCGCCGCGCTCGGTGATCGACATGAGCGTGGACACCATGGCGCGGCTGTTCGAATTGAAGAACATCGCCGGCGTCAAGGATGCCACCGCGAGCATGGTGCGCGTTTCGCAGCAACGCGCGAAGATGGGTGAGGATTTCAACCAACTGTCGGGGGAGGATGCCACCGTGCTCGGCTACATGGCGCATGGCGGTCACGGCTGCATTTCCGTGACTTCCAACGTCGCGCCGCGGCTGTGCTCGGAATTTCACGTCGCCTGGCAGAAGGGCGATCTCAAAACCGCGCTCAAGCTGCACGACAAGCTGATGCCGCTGCACACCAATCTCTTCATCGAGTCCAATCCGGCGCCGGTGAAATACGCGCTTTCGCTGCTCGGCAAGATCGACGAGAAGCTGCGGCTGCCGATGGTGCCGGTCACAGAGCCGACGCGGGCGGCGGTGCGCAGCGCCATGGTGCACGCGGGCCTCATCAACTAGGCCTCTCTCGGCGATGCCTGGTCCGGTCAGCGAGGTCGAAGACAGGGGTCTGCGGGTGCTGAAGGAATTCCGTGAATTCGCGATGAAAGGCAACGTGGTCGACCTCGCGGTCGGCGTCATCATCGGTGCGGCCTTCGGCGGCATCGTGACTTCGCTGGTCGGCGACATCATCATGCCGATCATCGGCTCGATCACCGGCGGGCTCGATTTCTCCAACTATTTCGCGCCGCTGTCCAAGGCGGTCACGGCCAGCAATCTGGCCGACGCCAAGAAGCAGGGCGCGGTGCTGGCCTGGGGCAATTTCCTCACGCTGACGCTGAATTTTATTATCATCGCGTTCGTGCTGTTCATGGTCATCAGGTTCATGAACCAGCTCAAGCGCAAGGACGAAGCGGCGCCGCCGCCGAAACCGACCCGCGAGGTCGAGCTGCTTACCGAGATCCGCGACCTGCTCAAAAAGTCTTGACGTGCAAGCGGCCCGCCGGAGTGCTATCGCTTTGTTTTCCTTGAGACCGTTTTGCCATGGCCGAAAAAAATGAGCGCGCGATCAAGGTCGTCGCCGAAAATCGCAAGGCCCGGTTCAACTATGCGATCGAGGACCCGATTGAGGCCGGCATTTCGCTGACCGGCACCGAGGTCAAGTCGATCCGCAACGGCAAGACCACGATCGCGGAATCCTACGCCGATTCCAAGG
>JAQGKJ010000598.1 GCA_028290165.1 Bradyrhizobium sp.
TAGGCATAGCCGCCCTTGACGTAGAGCAGAGCCGGACCCCAAGTGTAGCCGACGCGGCCGGTCACCGAGCCGAGGCCACGCTGGTTGCTGTTGAAGACAAAACCAGTGCCGGCACCGGTAAAGGCAACGCCATTGGTGTTGCTGCCGAGCCAGCTCCACTGGCCTTCGATACCCAGCACCCAATTCGGAGCGAACTGGTAGTCGGCGCCGGCCTGCAGACCGCCGAGGAAGCGGCCATTGCTGTTGTTGTTGGTGGTGCCGATAAAGCCGTTGTTGCCGTCGAACGCGCCGCCGATATGACCGCCGATGTAGAAGCCGGTCCAGTTATAGATCGGCTGCACATAGGCCGGAGCCTTGGTGTAGGCGGGACGAGCCGCGAGATCGGCTGCGAGTGCTGGCACGGTCGCGCCGAGAGCGACGAGGGCCACAGTACCGAGTAGAAACTTCTTCATTAGTCTTGTTCTCCAACAGATCATTTTTGAGAGGGCGCCGCGTGGCGCGATCCAGGGCGCGGAGATAGACAGCTTTTGCATAAAAAGCTGTCACCCATAGGCCACACCCGGCGACAACCTAACCTGTTGGGAGAGCAACAATTTTCCGTGATTAATGAGGCCTTAATCAAACCTGAAAGAAGCCTTAATCTCCTTTCGTGCCCACACCTTGCGCATGGGCGCGATCGACTTCTGAAATCGCACCACCTAGCGCTGCATCTGCATGATCTGATCCATCGGCATCATGTTGTGGTTGAGGTTCGCCATGATCCAGAGCGATCCGGCCATCACCAGAAGCACGATCAGGACGCCGAACGCCAGCGCCAGCACGTTGTTGGTATTGTCGGGTCCCGTGGTGATGTGCAGGAAGAACACCAGGTGGACGCCCATCTGCGCGATCGCCAGCACGACAAGTGCGACCGGAATGCTCGGCTCCCAGACGAGATTGGTGCCCGCGACGAAGAAAGAGGTTGCGGTCAGCAGAACGGCGAGCCCGAGGCCGGTGAGATAGCCGAGTACCCGCAATGCGATGCTGCCGCCTTCGACGTGCTCATCGCCCGGGGCGAGATCGATGCCGTGGTCTACATCATCGTGTCCGTTGCTCATACTGCGCTTCCGATTAAATACACCACCGTGAACACGGCGATCCAGATGATGTCGAGTGCGTGCCAGAACAGTGCGAAGCACAGGATGCGGCGCAGGATGTCCGCCCTGAACCCCTTGGCGACGACCTGCGCCATCATCGTCAATAACCACAGGATGCCGGCCGAGACGTGCAGCCCGTGGGTGCCCACCAGCGTGAAGAACGCCGACAGAAAAGCGCTGCGCGACGGGCCTGCGCCTTGCGCCACGAGGCTCGCGAATTCCCTGCCTTCGATCGCAAGGAAGCCGAGGCCGAAGGCACAGGTAACCGCCATGAAAATCTGGAACCAGAGATGGCTGCGCGTATCGGCCGCGATCGTGGCGAGGCCGCAGGTAAAGCTCGAGGCCAGCAGGAAGCCGGTTTCGATCGCGACATTGCGCAGGTCGAACCGGTCACGCCCGCTGGGGCCGCCGGCCGTCTGCCCGAGCAGAACGGCATAGGTCGCGAAGAAGGCTGAGAACATCACCATGTCGCTGAGGATGAAGATCCAGAAGCCGTAGCCGGTGACGATGCGCTTGGATGCAGGACCGCTGTGCGCTACGGCTGCTGCCGTGAGCTGATGCGGATCGCTGCCCGGATATGCCAGCGTCGCGTCGGTCATCAGGCGCTCCCTGCGAGGCCGGCGAAGGCGCGCCGCTCTGCCAGATTGGCCTGGTCGATGCGTGCGACTTCTGCCGCGGGGATGACGTATTCGTCATGGTCGCGCCACGCGAACACCACGAAGGTTGCGACCGCACCGACGAAGCCGGCAGCGACCATCCACCAGATGTGCCAGATCAGGGCAAAGCCCATGATGGTTGCGAAGAACGCGCAGACAAATCCGGTCGGCGAATTGCGGGGCATTTCGATATCCTGGTAATGCGGCTCGTGCTTCCTGAGGTCCTGCTGTTTGGCGCGCGATTTTTGCCGCCAATAGGCGTCCTCCCCCTCCACCTCGGGCGGGATCGCGAAGTTGAAAACCGGCGGTGGCGAAGCGGTCGCCCATTCCAGCGAGCGCCCGTGCCACGGATCACCGGTGTGGTCGCGCAATTCCGCCCGGCGGCGGATGCTGACGACGAGCTGCGCGATCTGAAACACGATGCCGGTCAGGATCAGGACGGCGCCCCCGGCGGCCACCATCAGCCAGGGACGCCACGCCGCGACATCGTAGTGTTGCATTCGCCGCGTCATGCCGAGAAAGCCGAGGACATAAAGCGGCATGAAGGCGACATAGAAGCCGATCAGCCAGAACCAGAACGCCGTCTTCCCGAGACCATCATGCAGCCGGAAACCAAACGCCTTCGGAAACCAGTAGGTGTAGCCGGCAAACGCGCCGAACAGCGCCCCGCCGATGATCACGTTGTGAAAGTGGGCGATCAGGAACAGGCTGTTGTGCAGCAAAAAGTCGGCGGGCGGCACGGCGAGCAGAACGCCGGTCAAGCCGCCGATGATGAACGTCACCATGAACCCGATCGACCACAACATCGGCGTCTCAAAGCGGACACGCCCGCCATACATCGTGAACAGCCAGTTGTAGATCTTCACGCCGGTCGGCACCGCGATGATCATGCTGGAGATGCCGAAGATCGCGTTGACGTCGGGGCCGGCGCCCATGGTGAAAAAATGATGCAGCCATACCATGAACGAGATGACGCAGATCGCCATGGTGGCCAGCACCATCGAGCGGTAGCCGAACAGCGCCTTGCCGGAGAATGTCGAGACCACTTCCGAGAAAATGCCGAACGCCGGCAGCACGATGATATAGACCTCCGGATGACCCCACGCCCAGATCAGGTTCATGAACATCATCATGTTGCCGCCGGCCTCATTGGTGAAGAAATGAAAGCCTAGATAGCGGTCGAGGATCAGAATCGCCAGCTACGCGGTCAGGATCGGAAATGCCGCGACGATCAGCAGATTGGTCGCAAGCGTGGTCAAGCAGAACATCGGCATGCGCAGATAGGTCATGCCGCCGGTGCGCAGCTTGAGCACGGTGGTGACGAGATTGATGCCGGCGACCAGCGTGCCGACGCCGGAAATTTGCAGCGACCACAGATAGTAGTCGACGCCGACGCCGGGCGAATAGGTCAATTCCGACAGCGGCGGAAAGGGCAGCCAGCCGGTGCGCGCGAACTCGCCGACGATAAGCGAGATGTTGATCAATAACGCGCCGGTGGCGGTCAGCCAAAAACCGACCGAGTTCAAGGTCGGAAACGCCACATCGCGAACGCCGAGCTGCAACGGAACGACCAGATTCATCAACCCGATCACGAACGGCATCGCGACGAAGAAGATCATGATGGTGCCGTGAGCCGAAAATATCTGGTTGAAATGCTCCGGCGGCAGATACCCTTGCGAATGATAGGCGATCGCCTGCTGCGAGCGCATCATGATGGCGTCGGCAAATCCGCGCAGCAGCATCACCATGGCAAGCAGCGTGTACATGACGCCGATCCGCTTGTGGTCGACGCTGGTGATCCATTCGTCCCACAGATACGGCAGGTGGCCCTTTATGATGACCCAAGCGAGCACCGCGAGGATCGCGACGAGCACCACACTCGCCGCAATCAATGGGATCGGTTGTTTGATCGGAATCGCCGACCAAGTCAGCTTACCGAGCATCGCTTGCTCCAAGATATGATTGCGCGGATTCGGTGGTCAGTTGTGGC
>JAQGKJ010000606.1 GCA_028290165.1 Bradyrhizobium sp.
CAGGCATAAACGCCGTGCCGATCAGGAGGGAAAGATTGTCTGGGGATATCGAGGTAAAGGATGACATGGCTGCGCCCACGTGAAAAATACGGGACGCGATACATGGGCATGTCGCCTCGAGGGGGGATCGCAGTCCACAATGAGCCATATTACAGCGAAACCAGCGCGAACTGTCAATCCAGCAGGTCGTCGGCTTTGCGGCCTGCGCAGATGGAACTTGGGTCTGCGCTGTTCGATATACGGAAACGTGTGATGCCTCGGTGGCGCGGCGGCTTCGAAGGCCGCGGCGCGCGTCCTTTGTGACGGCCCCTACTCCGCCGCCGATCTCGCGAGAAGGCGATCGTTGAGGGATCGCACCCGGCTTTGCAGTCCGAGGAAAAATGCAATCCCGGGACTTCTCTGTTTCGATCCTTCTGTTGCAATTGAGCTTCGATATCGAGACAATGTCCGGGATCAGCCGACTTTTATTCAAGATTAGCCGTCTTTCCATTTCGACTCTAGCCCCGTCAGCAAACAGGAGGGAAACAATGGGCGCCCGTATGATAGAAGACGACATTTACATTGGCACCTTTCTTGATCTGTTCAATGTTCGATTTGCGCCAACCCCGTTTTCAATAAACCCGGAAACGGTCTATGGCGGGATTGCCGAGATGGCCAACCTCCAGGAGGAGTTCAAGATCTTCAAGCCAAAACGGCCATTTTCCGAAAGTGCGGCATTGCTTGGACTCGGCGGCATCTACAATGCCCGGGCGAAAAATCGCTGGCTGGATTTGCTCCGCAATCTCCCCGACGACGGAGATCAGAAAATAGCGGACGCTCTGGTCGCGAATTTCAAAAGGAAGCAACCGCTGCCTTGTTACATGCGGGCTCATGATTTGCGCACAAAGGGAGAGAACAAAGTGGTCGTTGCTGAAAGCGACGACCCGCTTTTTTATCTTGAGCAGGAATACCTGACGATCTCCCTGCCGATGGCTCCAAAGCCAAAAGAGACCGGAAAGAAGGCGAAAAAGAAAAAGTGAGAAAGCCCAATTGATCCGGAGAGAACCAAGTAAAGAGATTGGTGCTCCCGTATCGGATGGGACAGGTCTCGCTGCGGTCCATGCCGGGATTGCGGAATATTACACCGGCAAGATCAGGAAATTCGGCGCAACGCCGCTGGGCGTGGACTGGACTTGTGTGCCCACGCAGGAGATGCGTTTCGTTCAGTTGCTGAAGCTATGCGACTTCACGTCGCCGTTGTCGCTGAACGATCTGGGCTGCGGCTACGGCGCACTGCTTTCCTATCTGGATTGGCGTCACGCCGGCTGCGTGATCGACTATGTAGGCGTCGACCTTTCGCAAGCCATGCTCAGGCGCGCCCGCCGGTTGTGGCGCGGCCGCCCCAACGTATCGTTTGCCCACGGCCATACGAGCCCGCGGCTTGCCGATTACTCTGTGGCCAGCGGAATTTTCAACGTTCAGCTCGATCAGCCGCGGGATCGGTGGGAACGGTTTGTTGCCGCGACGCTCGACGAATTGCACCAAACCAGCAGGCGCGGCTTTGCCGTGAATTTCATGAGTGCGCCGGCCGCCGGCACGCCGGACCGGCAAGGGGTCTACTCCACCGCGCCGGGACCCTGGGCGCAGTACTGCGCGACTCAATTCGGAGCGGTGACGGAAGTGATCGACGGCTACGGTCTTCGGGAATTCACGCTGATCGTTCGCCCCCGGCCGCTCAAGACTTGACCTGGGCGACGCAGTTTCGGCGGGTTTCTTCCAGCAGCGGCAGGTAGATGTTTGCGCCCGACACGTGGATCAATTGCTCGGCGCGGTCAAGCAGCTCTGTTGCCTGGTCGCGCACTTCGATCTCGTTGGTCGCGTTCAATGCGCTCGCCAGCGTAATACTGGCCCGGCATTGCGGTAACCGGGCGCTGCGACCCAGCGCAATAAGGATGGCTTCCTGGGCGGTCGCGATTGCGAGATGGAACTCCCCGCTGCGCAATTGACAATCGGCAATGCTGGCCAGCATGTCCGGCTCGATTTCCATGGCCACGCGCGCGTCGCGCAAGAAATGGATGCCTTCGGTGAACGCCTCAATCGCCGCTTCGTAGTTGCCGCCGATGCTGCGGGCGGTGCCGGTACAGGCGAACGAATAGGCCCGCAAATAGGGGCTTCCCTGGCGCATCGCCAATTCGGCCACTCGTCCGGCGTGCTCATTGGCCATGATGGGGTCATTAAGGCACCACGCCAGATCGACATATCCGAGATTGGCAATGAAGCGGACGGTGGGGTCGATCAGCGCGGGTTCGATGGCAAGCATCTGATCGAAGCATCGACGCGCCTCATCGAAACGGCCGAGCCGGACAAGAATGCGCCCGCGCAGGCTCAGGATCCAGTGCTCGATGCTGTATCCAAGGAACTGATGGTCGAAGTCGGCTATATCAGACACTCCGGCCAACGCGATGTCATTTGCCGCCAGCGCCTCGCGCAGCAGACCTGCCCAGCCATAGGCCTGGCCGAGGGAGGCGTTAAGGGTTGCGGTGCGGCCCGCGTCGCGTCGCGACTCCGTTAGCGCGAGTGCCTCCTTGACAATCCTGACATACGCGTCGGCCTGTCCGCCGCTCGCGCCCGCAATACGGCCTTCGATAAAAAGCAGCAGCGGAATCATCGAATCGTCGATGTCGCGCGCCCATTCCAGGGCCTCCTGAATGAACGGCCGCGCTTCTTCCGAAGTCATCCCTTCACGCCAGCCGAGCCAGGCAATCTGACCACTGGCGGTAATCTTCAGCGCGTCATTGTCGGGCGTTCGCGGCTGGTTGGCCTTCAGGGCCCGGACCTTGTGCCAATGCTTGATCGCCTGCGCCGGGCTGGTCGAGCCCACCCAACGTGCCGCGCGGGCGGCATATTCGGCCGCCGCATCGGTCTCGCCGGCTTCCTCGAAGTGGTAGGAAAGCAAGGCCGCGAACTCGTTGAGTCGCTCGGGATAAAATCGCTCAATTGCGCGTCCGACCGCCGAGTGCAGCGTCCCGCGGTGGGCCCTCAATTGAGTCGAGTACGCGACCTCCTGGATCAGCGGATGACGGAAACTGTAGCCGCGTCCGTCCGGGCCATTGCGGGGTTGTAACAGGCCTGCCGAGCACAGGCGGACCAGGCTGGCTTCGACCTCGGCCGGTCTCGAAGCTGCGACGCTTTGCAGGACCGCCAATTGAAACTCTTTGCCGATGATGGCGGCGGTCTGCAACAAGTCACGTTCCGGCTGTGCGAGCCGGTCGATGCGGGCGCCGATCACAGCCTGGACGGTCGGCGGCAGCACATCGGAGCTGCCGACCATGCCGCGGCGGTAATCGCCTTGCTCTCCGACAAGCACGACATGCTCTACAAGCGAGCGAATAAGCTCTTCGGCGAAAAACGGGTTGCCCCCGCTGCGCTCGACGATCCGCTGGCGAATCTCCGACAATTCGGGCCGCCGCCCCACGAGCTCGTCGACGAGACGATCGGTGTCCGTGGGATTGAGTTCAGCGAGTTCAATCTGCTGGTAGTGCGACGAGCGCATCCACGGCGCGGAATAGGCCGGGCGGCAATTCACCACCAGCGCGGTCTTGGTCGAAGTAACGGCGTCCACGAGCGTCGCGACGAACTCCTCGCTCGCCTGGTCAAGCCAATGCAAATCTTCGATGATGATGACGGACGCGACCGCCCCGCGCTGACGGATCATGTGGCGGACGATGTCGAGCAGCCGCGCGTTGCGTCCCTTTGGATTGAGCCAGGAGGGGGGACCTTGTCCGTATTTGATGCCGAGAAAATCGCATACGAGCGGCAGATCGGCTTCGAAGGTTGAACCGAGCTCGGCCAGGCTGACCGCGATCCGTCCCGCAGCCTGGTCCGGATCGTCGTCAGGCGAAACGTTGAAATAGGTAGAGCGCAAGAACTCAAGTACGGGCTGCAAGGGCGTTGCCGCGCCATAGGGTTGGGCCCGCGCCTCGAACACGGGAATGAGCCGTCCGCGGCACCATTCTGCGAACTCGTAACAAAGGCGGCTCTTGCCGGTGCCGGGGGCCCCGACGATCCCCGTCACGCGCGATCCACCGGTCTCAACCGCCGCCAAAGTCCGCTGCAGCAGGTTCATCTCCCGGTCGCGGCCGCGAAACGAAGTCAGGGCAACGCCACGGAACTGCTGGCTTGCGACCGCGGGTTTGAGACCTTTGAGGACGAACAGTTCGACCGGTTCAGGGACTCCCCGCAAGCGATGCCGCCCCAGCGGGCCGACATCGCAGAAGGAGCGAACAAGACGATAGGTTTCCTCGGTGAGGCAGACTTCGCCGGGCTCGACCTTCGCAGGTAAACGGCTCGCAAGATGAATGGTCAGACCGTAGGCACCGTGCTCGCTCACGGAGTCCACCAGCGGCGCGTCCGCGACGATCTCGCCGGAATGTAATCCGACGCGGATAAACATCTGTTCCTCGCGCAGCCTCGGCGCGTCGCGGATGGCCAGGGCCGCCTCGCACGCCAGCAACGCGTGGCCTTCCTGCGCGCGAGGGGCGCCGAAGAACGCCAGAATGCCGTCACCCAACGTTCGAACGACCGTGCCTTCGAACCGCTCCACAGCCTCGCACATCGTATCCAGTGCGGGTTTCAGACGCCGCATGGCATCTTCCGCATTGAGCCGCGCAACCAGCTCGGTCGAGCTCACGAGATCGGCGAATAACACCGTTACCTGCTTGAGTTCGCCGCGAACGACGTTGATCGCATGCGGGAGCGCCGGCGGGCGCGCCGGGCGGTCTGCCGGTTCCAGTGCGGCGCCGCAGGCCCCGCAAAAGGCCGAACCAGGCGGATTGACGTGCCCGCAGGTCAAGCACGCGACAGCGAGCGGAACGCCGCAGCCCTGGCAGAAACGGTTGGCTGCTGCATTAAGTTCGCCGCATTGCTCGCAAAGCATCCGATCCTCTCGTTAAGGTCTGGATTGGGCGTCCGAAAACCGGACCTCCTTAACTCAGGGGCAGGCGTCTTGGTCCAAAGGCATCATTTTTAGGATCGTCAGGCAATCAAATTAGTTGGTTTAACCTGCTCCAGTCGAATGCTTTTTTGAATTTGACTGTTGAAGCTAACAAGGTGATTCAAATGCCGTTTTTGCGGCGGTACGCTAAGACGGTCATTTGCTGCCCGGCATAATATTGGGCAAGCCGCGCGCTCGGGGTTGCAACATGCATACATTCGCCGCGGCAGGCGCGGGCTTCCTGCCGGCCGTGTTGTGGTTCGACCTGATGTTCGACGTGCAGACCCGCAAGCACACTGGCGATCCGCTGCCGCCGGAGGTGCTGACGTCGATTTCAGCCTACTACCGGCGCGTCACGACCGAAGCCTATCCGATGAACCGCGTGGTCGCCCTGATGGTGGTGCTGACACTTGCCGCCATCTGCGCCGAGATCGTGCTCGGCGAAAACCTCTGGTGGATCGGCTGGGGATCGCTCGCGCTGGTCGGCAGCGGTTTGTGCCGACCACGATTCGCACCGTCCCGAACGCCCGCCGGCTGGGAATGGGTGCGGATTCGCCGGAAGAGCAATCGAGGCTTGCCCGCGCAGTCTGCCGCGATCATATGCTGGGCTTCGCGCGGATGATCGTTGTGCTCGGGCCGCAATTGATCGCACGATAGTCCGACCGGCTAACAGGGAGATCGGGGTTGAGTGAATGGATCGGGGTGGCAATCGCGCTGGCCTCGAGCTGCCTCGGCGGCACGGCGGCGGCGATCACCCGCTATCTCGTCGGCAATGCCGATCCGATCACGCTTGCGATCCTGCGCTGGGGCATCGGCTTTTTATGCGTGCTGCCGACGGCGCTGTTATTGGGGGTGCGATGGCCGTCGCGCCGCGATTGGCCTGCGGTCGCCTTTTTGGGCCTTTGCTTCTTCGGACTGTTTTTCGTCCTCTATAACATCGCGATCGGCTTCACGACCGCGGCGCGCGCCAGCCTCGCGCTGGCGACACTGCCGCTCCACACCATGGTGGTCGGGGCACTGCTCGGCGTCGAGCCGCTGACGATGCGGAAGACGACCGGCGTTGGCGTCGCCGTCCTCGGCGTCGTCGCAGCCCTCGCATCCGGCCTTTCAGCGGCGCCGGCAGGGGCGTGGCGAGGCGAGCTGATCATGACCGGCGCGGTCATGTGCATGGCCTTCTATAACGTGTTGTCGCGTCCGTTCATCCAGCGATCGAGCGCGCTCGGTTTTCTCGCCGTCGGCATGGGGGCGGGGGCGGCAGCGCTGATCCTGGTGGGATCGCTGACCGGCAGCATCGCGGCCCTGGCCAGCTTTGGCACCTCGCAATGGATTGCCGGCGTCTATCTCGGTGTTGGCGGCGGCGCGCTGGCGTTCATCCTGTGGGTGATGGCACTGGAGCGCGCGACGCCGACCCGCGTGGCCTCTACCATGACCGTCAACCCGCTCGCGGCGGGATTGCTGGCGACGCAGCTGGTCGGCGAGCCCATCACGCCCAATCTCGTCGTTGGGCTGGTCGCGGTGTTTGCCGGGATATGGATCGCAACGACCGAGGTCACAAAGTCGTAAGCCCGGCGTCAACGGGATGGGGCTGCAACGATGAAGTGGTATAGTCGGCTGACCCAAATTTCCGGATATTACTGACGTGGAGGAGCGAGGTGAACCGAATTGTTGGTCTGGTTGTGGTGCTTTTGTCGGTTTTGCTGCCTGCCGGTATCTGCCAGGCGCAATCAGGCAAGGCCGGCGTCGAAAAACTTTACATCCTCAATTGCGGCGAAGGCGTTGCGGGCGACATCTCCCGCTGGTCGCCCGGTGTCAACGAGGGCAAGTCGATGGACTTCGTCGACAATTGCTACCTGATCAAGCACGCGCAGGGCTGGTTCTTGTGGGACACGGGCGTTGCCGACGCCGTCGCGGCCATGCCGAACGGCCTTGCTCCGGCCGATCCGAAAGCCGTTTACTGGCACCGCCCAAAGACCCTGGCAGCCCAACTCGATCAGCTCGGAGTTAAACCCACCGACATCAAGGCGATGGCGGTCTCGCATACCCACCCCGACCATATCGGCAATGTCGAGATGTTTCCGACGGCCATGCTCTACGTGCAGAAGGCCGAATACGAATGGCCCGGCGCCAACGATGCGCCACGGTTCAAGCCGGAGCATCCGGTCACCGAGCTGGTAGGCGACCGCGACGTATTCGGCGACGGCGGCCTGACCATCCTCTCGACGCCGGGGCATACGCCGGGCCATCAATCCCTGCTGGTAAAACTGCCGAAGACGGGCGCAATCGTCCTTACCGGCGATGCCGTGCATTTCAAGAGCAATTGGGACAACCGCGGCGTCCCCGTGAATAACGCCAGCAAGGAGCAGACGCTGGCCTCCATGCAAAAGATCTCGGAGACGCTGACGAACGAAAAAGCGCAGCTCTGGATCAATCACGACAAGGCGCAGCGCGACGGCCTCAAGATGGCGCCTGAATTCTACGACTGAAAAAGCTGCTCGAGTGCCCTAAATAATCAGCACGATCCCCGACGCCAGCAACAACACCAGCACGACTTTGCGGAACATGGCCTCATCGAGGCGGCCGAACAGTTTCAGGCCAAGCCAGGTGCCGGCGAGCAGGGCCGGCAGTCCCACCAAGAACAGCTTGATCGTGTCCGCGGTAATGGCGCCCCTGGCGCCGATCCACAGCGCGCTCATCAGGAAGGTAGCGACGGCTACCGGCTGAAACACCGTGCGCTGCACGTCCTTGGGCCAGCCGCGCAGGCCGCACCAGATGGTGACGAGGATGCCGGCAAGCCCGGTGATGCCGCCGAGCACGCCATTGAGGAAGCCGACGCCGGCATCGACCGCGGCGCCGCCCGCCTTGACCGGATTGATTGCCGGCCGAAACAGCGCATAGAGGCTGTAGAGCACCAGAAACGCGCCGACGCCCATGCGCGCATGCGCGGGATTGGCCCAGGTCAGGATCGTGACGCCGACGGGGACGCCGAGCGCAGCACCTGCGACGAACGGCCAGAGCTTTTTCCAGTCCAGCGCGCGACGCAGTTTCCAGACCGCAAAACCCTGCACGATCAGGCCGAACGCGATGATCAGCGTGGCCGTCTGCAGGGGGCTCAGAACGTAGAGCCAGATCGAGGCCGCGACCAGGCCGAACGCAAAGCCGGACAGGCCCGCGACCAGCGCGCCGGCGAATGTTGCGAGAAGAAAGATCGGAAGTTCGAGGGGAATGCCATCCATG
>JAQGKJ010000611.1 GCA_028290165.1 Bradyrhizobium sp.
TGGATTCTGGACGGACTCGAGGTCACGCTGGCCGGGGCCCTGGCGGGCGCGTTGAAGGAGAGCCCGGTGCTCCGGTTCACAAATTTCGATGTCGGGCTTTCCAACAGCGCCTATCTCGCGGGCGCGGTCCTCGGCGCGCTCGGATTCGGCTGGCTCACCGATCGGATCGGGCGCAGGAAACTGTTCTTCATCACGCTGGCGCTTTATCTCACGGCGACGGCGGCGACCTCATTGTCTTGGGATGTGGCGAGCTACGCGTTGTTTCGCTTTCTCACCGGTGCCGGAATCGGCGGCGAATACACCGCGATCAATTCGACGATCCAGGAACTGGTGCCGGCGCGCTATCGCGGATGGACCGACCTCATCATCAACGGCAGCTTCTGGGTCGGCGCGGCGATGGGCGCGACCAGCGCAATTATTCTGCTCGATCCGCATGTGATCGGTCCCGATCTCGGCTGGAGGCTCGCCTATCTCACCGGCGCCTGTCTCGGTCTCGTGGTGCTAGTGATGCGGATGTGGATTCCGGAAAGCCCGCGCTGGCTGATGATCCACGGTCATCCTGATGAGGCGCATGCCATCGTCGACAATATCGAGCGATCGACCATTGGACACGTGCAGGATCCCCGCGCCGTTCCGAAGATCAAACTCCGGATGCGCGATCACACGCCGCTGCGCGAGGTAGCCCACACGCTTTTTTTCACTTATCGGCAGCGCGCGCTGGTCGGTCTGACGTTGATGATCGCGCAGGCGTTTTTCTACAACGCGATCTTCTTCACCTTTGCGCTGGTGCTGACCGACTTCTATGGAATTCCCGCGGACCGGATCGGCTGGTACATCCTCCCCTTCGCCGCCGGCAACTTCCTGGGACCGCTATTGCTCGGCCGGCTGTTCGACACGCTGGGACGCCGCGCCATGATTGCGTTCACGTACTGCGCGTCGGGCGTGCTGCTCGCACTTTCCGGCTATCTGTTTTCGATCGGGGCGTTGAGCGCGCAAGGGCAGACCATCGCATGGATGGTAATCTTTTTCTTCGCTTCCCCAGCCGCAAGTGCCGCCTATCTTACCGTCAGCGAAACCTTTCCGCTGGAAGTGCGCGCGCTCGCAATTGCGCTGTTCTATGCGGTTGGAACCGGAATCGGCGGCGTGGCCGGCCCTGCGCTGTTCGGGGCGCTGATCGATACGGGGTCGCGCGGCAGCGTGTTTGCTGGCTATCTTTTGGGGGCAGGACTGATGATCGCGGCGGCGGCGATCGCGTGGCGTTACGCGGTCGCGGCCGAGCGGCAGGCGCTGGAATCAGTCGCGCGGCCGCTTGCTTTTGTGGAGTAGAATGAAATGAAGCATGACCTGGTAGACCAGAATTTGGCAGACCACGACTTGGCGGAGGCGCCATTGCAGGAAGACGTTCCATCGCCGGGCAGGGCGTCGCCGGATTTGACCCCGGCGGCGAGCGAACTTGCGCGGCGGCTGGACGAATGCGCGGTTCTGCTCGATATCGACGGGACGCTGCTCGACCTGGCGCCGACGCCGCGCGAAGTATGGGTGCCGCCGGGTCTTTCAAAAACCCTCAACCGCCTGCTCGACAAAACCTCTGGCGCGCTGGCGCTGGTCAGCGGACGTTCGCTCAACGATATCGACCTGATCTTTGCGCCCGACCAGTTTCCGGCCGTTGGCGGTCATGGCGCGGAGATGCGGCTCGCGACGGATGGCGACGCCGTTGCTACCCATGCCCCGCCGATGGACAAGGAATTGAAGCGGCGGCTGGCCGCGATCGCCAAACTCAGTCCGGGGATTCTGCTGGAAGACAAGGGCTATTCGCTGGCGCTGCACTATCGGCTGGCGCCGCACGCGGAGAAGGCGATCTACGCGGCGGTGTCGCTGATCAGGGCCGATCTGCCGAATGCGCCGATCGAAGTGCTGCCCGGAAAATGCGTCTGTGAAATCAAGCATTCCGGTTTCAACAAGGCGACCGGCGTGCGGGAACTGATGACCCACGAACCCTTCAAAGGCCGCCGTCCGATCTTTATCGGCGACGATGTCACCGACGAGGCGGTGTTTGCGATCGTTCCGGAGTTTGGCGGTCTGGCATTTTCGGTGGGCCGTCACGCGAAAGGCGTAGCGGATTATTTCGACGAACCGCACGAGGTGCGGGAGTGGCTCGCGCGTCTCGTCGATGACGAAGCTGCGGCGAAACGATGATTGTGACGGGATCGCCTTGGCGTAGTCGCGCCAGTCTATCGCGATTTCGCGCGCATCCCGCGGCCATCTGCGAAATTCCTGACGGTGGACGAGCCGGGTTCCGCCCCGGCAAGGCCTGAATTTGGTTTCATTTCGTTGAAAGGGTGACCAGGAACCATATTGATGAATAGCCGTTAATCCGCGAGTGAAAATCAGGAGCTGACCCCTGTGAACCTCGTCGTCGTTTCAAATCGAGTTGCGCGCGGCGCTGTCAATGAGCCCATGACGGGTGGGCTGGCGGCTGCCTTGCTGCCAGTAGTGGAGAACTCCGGTGCTATTTGGGTTGGTTCCAGCGGCCGGGTGCGCGACGGGGCCCAGAAGGAACCGTTCGCCGAAATCGAAGCGCTCGGCGCCGGCGCGCTGGCGATGCTGGACCTGCCGGCCGCACATTACGGCGGCTATTACGAGGGCTTTGCGAACTCGGCATTGTGGCCGGCGCTGCATTCGCGCGCCGACCTGATCCGCGCCTCCCAGGAAGATTATATCAGCTATCGCGAAGTCAACGCCTTCATGGCGCGCGCGCTGCTGCGCTTCAAGAAGACGAACACCGTGTTCTGGATTCAGGACTATCATTTCCTGGCGCTGGGCGCGGAGCTGCGCGATCGCGGCGTCACCCAGCCGGTCGGCTTCTTCCTGCATACGCCATGGCCGGCACGCAACATCATCGAGGGCGTGCCGCATCATCGCGACCTGATCGAGGCGATGCTGGCTTACGACCTGATCGGATTCCAGACCGCTGACGATTGCGAGAACTTCCTAGGCTACCTGTCGTCGGAGCTTGGTCTCGAGATCGAGAACGGCGTCATCGGCTCGCGTCATGGCCGGACACGCGTCGCGGTGTTTCCGATCGGCATCGACGTCGAGAAATTCGCCGTGCAGTCCGCCAAGGCGATCTCCCATCCCGACGTGTCGCGACTGCGACGAAGCCTGAACGGCGAGAAGCTCGCGATCGGCGTCGATCGGCTGGACTATTCCAAGGGGCTGGTCAACCGCATCAAGGCATTCGACCGGATGTGGACCTTGCAGCCGGCGCTCCAGCGCGCCGTGTCGTTATTGCAGATCGCAACGCCTTCGCGCGGCGGCATCGAAGCCTACGGCAATCTGCAGAACGAACTGGCAAAACTGGTCAGCGACGTCAACGGCCGCCTCGGCGAAGTGGACTGGACGCCGATCCGCTATCTCAATAAGGGCTACAGCCAGACCGTGCTGGCAGGCCTCTACCGCACCGCCCAGGTCGGCGTCGTGACGCCGCTGCATGACGGCATGAATCTGGTCGCCAAGGAATATGTCGCGGCCCAAAACCCCGCCGATCCCGGGGTGCTGGTGTTGTCTAAATTCGCAGGTGCTGCGAACGAACTGGACACCGCGCTGCAGGTCAATCCGCATGATATCGACGGCATGGCGCGGACGATCGCGACCGCGCTCACCATGCCCTTGACCGAACGGCGCATGCGCTGGGAAGCGATGATGACGAAACTGAACGCAGGCACGATCCAGCGATGGTTTGCCGATTTCGTCGAGGCGCTGCAGGAGACCCGAAGCGACAAGGGCGCGAGCGAGGAGCCGCCGCCGGAGCCGCCGACATTCTGGCCGCTTCGTTCGGCCACCAATAACGGCTCGCGGTATCATTAAGCGCGATCAGAAAAATCCTCAGTAGCAATACGACACGCCATCAAGGACGGGGCAGCGTGCCTTGTCCGGCGCGCTGGGATTATCCAGGGGCACGACACCCTTGCCCTGGCCGACGAACACGCCCTGTCCCACCACCACGGACGACTTGTTGCCGATGATGACGCTGGGATGCGGCGTCAGGCTGGATCGCGTGCCGTCGGGCCAGACGATCGCGTCGCCCGACAGCAACCCCCGGCGGCCGTCATTGCACATCACGACCGGGCCATCATG
>JAQGKJ010000616.1 GCA_028290165.1 Bradyrhizobium sp.
AGCCCGTCCGAAGAAATCGACGTCGCTGAGCCAGGGCACGAGAAACGGTCGCATGGTGGGAATCTGCGGAATATCTTTCTTCCCCGCGAACAAGAAACGGTAGGTGACGTTAGCGAGGCCGAAGCAAAATATATTTGCAACGATGCCGGTAACGACGTGGTCGGCGCCGCGCTCGATGGTGATGTAGCCAAACGCGAGACCTGCGACGATGCCGCCCACAACGGCGGTGGCAAAGCCGATCCACAACTGCCCACTCCAATAGGCTCCGAGGAAGCCGCTCAGCGCGCCCAGGGCCATCATGCCCTCGATTCCGATGTTGAGCATACCGGCGCGCTCGGCGACGGCTTCGCCCAACGCGGCGAACAGGATCGGGGTTGCGATACGAAATGCCGCGGCGATAACCGTGCTAAAGAAGAGGGTATCCAATATGTCAAAAGACATGGTCAGCGCACCGACCTGACCGTGGGCGCCGTTGGAGAGGCGCGCAGTAGAGCCATCACCACGCAACAGATTGAGAGGACTGCGCCGATCGAACGGCTGGTCACGACGCTGTTAATTTGAGCAAAAGCAAATAAAACGAGCGTGCCGTGCGCGTAGTCTTGGCACATTTTCTCATTTTTCAAGTTGCATTTCATATTTTCAAGTACCATTCATACAGATCAAGAACTTTCATCCTCCGGCAATGCAACGAGCGTGCCATGAAATGCATAAAGGACCGCGGCCTGCCCGTGGAAAAGACGATGTTCAGATCATGGCCCGCGCTCCGCCAAACCATGGAGCTTTCGTTTGAGTAGCGCGCTGCCATTCGATCCAGAACGTCTTGTCGATGAGGCCGCCGCGGCCGTCGGGCTCTCCATTCCCCCCGACGACCGGGCCGTGGTCGTGGAAAACTTTGGCCGTATCGCCGCGATGGCGCAGCTCGTGATGGCGTTTCCGGTTGCTGACGATATCGATCCTGCGACGGTGTTCCGGCCGTGATCGACAGAACCGCGCTGGAAGTTGCGGCGGCTGTCCGCTCGCGTGAAGTCACTGCGGCAGGCGTGACTGAAGCGACGTTGGCGCGCATCGAGTCGCGAAATGCCGAATACAATGCCTTCACCGCGGTCACGGCCCAACGTGCGCGCAAGGAGGCGGCGGCGATCGACGCTGCGCTGGCGAGGGGCGAGGAAGTTGGTCCGTTGGCCGGCGTCCCCTATGCCGTCAAAAATCTTTTTGACGTTGCCGGTTTGACGACGATCGCGGGCTCGCGGATCGATGCGGACAATCCGCCGGCCGTACGGGATGCCGCCGCTATCCGTCAGCTTCAGGCGGCCGGGGCGGTGCTCGTCGGCGCGCTCAACATGTCGGAATATGCTTACGGTTATACGACCGAAAACACGCACTACGGTCCGGCCAGGAATCCGCATGATGTTGCGCGCTCAGCCGGGGGATCCTCCGGCGGCACCGCTGCGGCGCTCGCCGGTGGCCTCGTGCCGGTCGCGCTCGGATCGGATACCAACGGATCCATCCGGGTGCCGTCGTCACTATGCGGCCTTTTCGGACTGAAGCCGACTTTCGGGCGCTTGAGTCGTCAGGGCGTAAGGCTTTTCGCCGCGAGCTTCGATCACGTGGGACCTTTGGCGCGCTCCGTGCGTGACCTCGCGGCGTTCTATGATGCGATGCAAGGCCCGGATTCGGACGACGTCGTTTGTGCCGCAACCGGCGTGGAGCCGGCGTTGCCGGAACTCGATCGCGGCCGAGAGGGCCTGCGCATCGCGATAGCTGATGACTATTTTGCTCCGCACGGCATCGATCATGCCCTAGCGGCGGTTGAGCACGTCGCACGCGCGTTGAACGTCTCGCAGCGGGTCACGATACCGGAGGCAGCGCGGGCGAGAGCGGCTGCCATTGTTATTACCGCAGCGGAGAGTGGAAACCTGCATTTCGCCGACGTCAGGAAGCGCCCGAAGGATTTCGACCCAACGACGCGCGACCACTTTCTGTCGGGGACGCTAGTTCCGGCGAACTGGGTCGTCCAGGCGCAGCGATTCCGTCAGTGGTATCGTCTGCGCGCAAGCGAGTTGTTTCATTCGTTCGACATCATCATCACGCCGGCAACGCCGTGTCCTGCGCCGCTGCTCGGCCAGGAACATGTCATGACGATCAATGGCGTCGAGATGACTGCGCGACGTCATCTCGGCATGTTTACGCAACCGATTTCGTTCATCGGGTTACCCGTTGTCGTTGCGCCCGTGCATCTGGACGGCAAATTACCGATCGGAGTTCAAATTATCGCTGCACCCTGGCGCGAGCTGGATGCGTTGCGCCTCGCCCAGCATCTTGAGCGCGAAGGGATTGCGTCTGCTCCGTTGCCGCCTTCATTGTCTCACATTCGATGACCGAAGCGCCGATAGCTATGGGGAAGCCAACGGACCACGAGCACGCGGCTCTGGCCGGCGACCGCCGGCTAGGACGCAGCATTCTCCATGAAGCTTACATGGGCGGCTGCGATACGCCATCCCTCTGGAAAGCGGACCCATGTGTGGCTCATGCGGCCGATCCGCTCGGGGTCGCCTTGCGAATACTCGACATTGGCGGTCGCGAAGTTCCGCCCAAACGCGGTGACGACGAAACGACGCTCGCGCCGGCGCAGGTTTCCAGGCTTGCGCGCCGAGCGGAAGGCAGCAATGGCATCATGTCCATACAGGTTTTCGGTGGGCCCGAAGCGCAGCGTGTGCGGCGCGTTCCAGAAAAGTTCATTCATCGTCGAAGTGTCGTTGACGAACAGCGCCTGCTCGTAGCGACGGACAGCCGCCGTGACTTCGGCGACGACGCTGGGGTCGTTGATATCTTGCATGACGTCTTTGCCTTTATCAGTGGTGACGATGAGGCCATTGTTCAATGCTGCATCGTTGCAGGTCAACGAAAAACAGATCCATCAGTCAGCGTGACGCGGTCAGGCAACGAATCAGCTGAAAGCGTCGAACGGAGATAAAATCATGGCGCCGCCCCTCCGATCAGACCGACGGGTACAGTGAGCCAAGTGCGGGACAATTGACGGCTGGCGGCGTGGTTTGGAATGTCGGAGGCAATCAAATGACGGAGAAACTTGGGTCCTCGCGCAAGCGGTTTCAGCTCGAGGAAGCGACGATCGACGAATTGCATGAGGCCATCAGGGCGGGCGAGGCAACCTGTGTTTCGGTTGTGCAGCATTATCTGGATCGCGTGCGCGCCTATAACGGACCCGCCAGTCTTCTGGTGACTGAAGATGGTGCCGAGATTCCTGAAGCGATGGGAACGGTGCGCGCGGGAGCACCGCTCCGGTTTCCGACGTTCACGGTGAAAATATCTGATGTCCTGCCCGATCTCGACAAATACAAGGGACCGCCGATTGAGTACGGTCGCATGGAAGCGACGGCGTCGGATCCGAATGTGCAGCAGCAATTCGGCATGATCGTAGGTAGGCCCAAAGCAGGCCAGGTCAACACGCTCGCCACGCTCAATATTCGCGGTGAACGCTCAGTTACCTGCCGCGGCGATTTCGACCGTCATCCGTCGCTGGGCCCGCTGCCACCCGGCGCGCCGCCAGTCTGCGAGTTTTTCCGGCAGCAGCCTGATGCACTCGAGCGGGCTGCTGAACTGGACGCGCGGTATGGCAGTAACCCCGACCTCGAAAAGATGCCGATGTACGGCGTTGTGTTTTCGTTCAAGGATCCGTTCGATACCAAGGACATGCGTTCGACGGGGGGAGGGGACGCCGCCTACGATATTGACTTTCCGGCCCGAGACCACGTGTTGATTGAGCAACTCCGCAACAAAGGCGCGATCATATTCGCCAAGGCCGTCAACACGGAATATAACGGCCGTGCTGGCGATCCGGGTGGCCGCAACGCGCCCAACAAGGTTCTGCCGTCGGTGCTCGGTTATCAGCGCAGTACGTGGGGCGGGAATCCCGCAAACCCGTACGACACGCGGCGGGCGGCGTCACTTGGTTCAAGCTCGGGCTCGGGCGTATCGGTCAGCACCAATCTGGTGATGGCCAGTCTGGGCGAAGAAACGCGAGCCTCATGCCGTGGTCCGTCGAACCATAATTCGATCGCGTTGATTCTGCCGCATAAGTCCATGATCGCATTTGGGGGCGGTGCGATCGGAGCCGACATCTATTGCGACCGCACCGGAATCCACTGCCGAACCATCGGCGATTGTGCCAAGGTGCTCGACGCCTTGAGAAGCGAGGATGACGGCTACTACGATCCGCGCGACATCTTCACAACGGTGCCGCGTTCGTCAGTCCTGGGCGGTCCCTACGCGGTCCATGCCACTACGAAAGGCGCCCTTGGCGAACTCAAGGGCACCCGGCTTGGCGTCATTCGCGAGTCGATGCTTGTCCCGCGGGGTTCCATGACAGAGGTGCCGATCACTACCGCGGCGGCCAAGGAAATCAAGACGATCCTCGGCGGCCATCTTGGTGCCAGGTTGGTCGAGTCCACCGATCCGCACTGGACGCCCGACGCGGATATCGAGACCATGAAGCTCGATTTCCGCGGTGCATTGGCGCGTCTTGTGCCGGTGTTAATGCCCGATCTGTTATTCCGGCTGGGCAACGACGGGACACCGCTGTTTAAGGAATTCGAGGCCGCGATCCAGCCAACGGAGTTCATGGCGGGCAAGGTATTCGGCTCGGGAAAGATGAAGCCGATTGACTATTGCGTGGAGATGGCAAATGGCCGCATAGCCCCGCCCGGAAACCTGGATCTCGCTACAATCCAGCAACAGGAACTGGCGATGGCGTTCCGTTTCCACATCAATCAGTATCTTGGCCGGCGCGCGACAGATTGGCAGGAGCGCGGCTTCGCTGAAACGCTCACCGACTTCGCAGCACTTAATGCACGCTCGAAGTTCTGGGGCGACGACCAGCGCGCGGCGTTTAAAAATTGGGAGGAGGTCGCCGATCCGCGCAACCCGCTCGGCGGTCGCCAGGGTGTCAATGAACGGGTCATGCTGCGCGAATTGCTGCGCCGGGCAGATATGATGGTGATCTTGGAGAACAAGCTCGACGCGCTCGTTCGCCTGCACACGCCATGGCCACCCGGTCTGATCGGCCATCCGCACCAATACGATATTCCGAGTAACCTTGCGCCGGAGTCTTTGAGCGGTCCGAATGCGGGGCTCACCGAGATACTGATTCCGGCTGGATATGTGACGACCGTCTACGACCCGGTGTTC
Source organism: Bradyrhizobium sp. (assembly GCA_028290165.1). The sequence continues at coordinate 5,206 of JAQGKJ010000616.1, forward strand.
TCGCTCAGCGCCGAGGGAACGCGTTACGTCTCGGCGCCGTCACACACGCCGACCACGCTTCCAGCGCCGGGATTACCGTTCTCTCTCGTCTTCCGCGCCGAACCCGGCAAGGAGGATGTCCTGCTCAGAATTGCCTCGGCCTACGAGTCCGCCTCAAAACGCCGCATCCCACCACCCGATTTCGGCCCACTGCCGACGAGTCCCAAACTCTGAAGCGTCGTTCCGTGACGGCCCTGCCCGATAGACATGATGATCATTGGCGAGAGGAACAGATATGAAACCCCAGATGCATCTTGCTTTCGATCTTTCGTGGACGCACCTGGAGGGGCGCTGGCGATTGCCGGGATCGTGGGGCGGTTGCGTCTTTCCGGACATGAACATCTACAAGGAGATCGCCAGTATTGCCGAGCGTGGCCTGATCGACATGCTGTTCTTCGGCGACAACCCCGGCATTCCCGGCACGTGGCGCGGCTCTTTCGAGGAAGCAGTACGGTGGGGGATAGGCTCTCCACGCCACGATGTCAGCCCACTCCTGGCGGTGTTATCGCAAATCACGACACACGTTGGGTTCGGCCTGACATATTCTTCGACCTATATGGAGCCGTTTTACGTGGCGCGGCTCCTGAACTCCCTCGATCATGTCACCAACGGACGCATAGCATTCAACGTAGTGGCGTCATCCAGTCAATCGGTGGCAGCGAACTTCGGATTCGACGAGTTGATGGAGCATAATTCGCGGTATGACCGCATGGAAGAGTTCATCACCGTTTGCAAGGCGCTGTGGGACAGCGTGGCGCCGGATGCCTTTGTCTGGGACCGCGAGACCGGCGTTGTTGCTGACCCTGCCAAGATGCATGAGATCAACCACGTCGGCCGGTTCTTCAAGGTAAAGGGTCCGCTGGCTTGTGTACCGTCACCCCAGCAGCATCCCGTCCTGTTGCAGGCCGGCGGTTCGCCGCGCGGCATCAAGGCGTCGGCGCAGATCGCCGACTACGTCTTCGGAGCGGGCAAGCCGACGAAACTCAAGGTTCAACACCGCAAGGAGCTTGACGCTGAATTGATAGCGCTGGGGCGCGATCCTGCCAAAGTCGGTATCTTATGGGAGGTCATCGTCGTGGTCGACGAGACCGAGGCGGAAGCCAAGCGGCGAAGTGCTCAGGTTCTCAACGCCATTCCATTCGAGGGCGTCGGCGCCTTCATCTCGGAAATGAACGGCTATGATTTTTCCAAGCTGCCGGCGCGGTTCAGGTTGCGGGAGCTTAACGATGAGATCGCCGCGACCAATGCTTCGCCGGTGGCACTGCTCCACAGGATGGCGCTGGCTGACGACGCGGATTCGGAATTGACACGTGAGGAATTCTTCGAGCGCGCGCTCAAGATTGCGACCGGCTACGATAAGATGGTCGTAGGCACTGCGGCTCAGGTTGCCGACCATCTTGAGGAGGAATTCGAGCTAACCGGAAGTCGTGGCGGGTTTATGATCGAACACCCCATGACTACGCCGCGCGACTTTCTCAATGTGGTTGATTATCTGGTTCCAGAGCTTCAGCGGCGCGGCCGCTACCGAACCCGCTATCCCGGCAAAACACTGAGGGAAAATCTCGCGATCTGAGGAAATTTTTCCTCCGGGGGCATCATCTGCAATCAAGCAGCCCTCACTAGACTAGCCGGCGGGCATGTGCGTTAGTTCTGAACGGGCAGGTTCCGCGCGTTGGTCTCTTTGCGGTCCACGATTCCGGCCATATGCGGTACCAGTAGCGGATCTCCTTTTTGTCGAATTTGAAGCACCACGGATCCTCAAAACTGACCTTGGCGGCGCATCGCGGACCGCTGTACGATTGGACTTGGCCGCGGCTTTGATCGCCGTGATGGCCATGGTGATGCCT
>JAQGKJ010000646.1 GCA_028290165.1 Bradyrhizobium sp.
TGATGAGATAGACAAACACCGTATTGGCCAGCACGAAAGCGCGCCGCTTGAACAGCGGTCCCGCTCGCGCGGCGCGGGCCTCGAATTCGACGCCGGCCGGCGGCCATCGCAGCGGCGGTCCGCCTAGCGGCACCGGCCGTCCTGCGTCCGGACTGCGCTCGACCAGTGCAATGAGGTCTTCGATCAGCTTGCGAAAGGCAACCGGATCGGCACTCCGCACGGGCACCACCAGCACCGACAGGATCAGGCCGCGCGTGGCAGGGATTTCCTCGAATCGGCACGAGAGCCCGGTGAGATCGGGCTGCGTGCCCGACGGCGCGACCTCTACCGCGAACTCGCCGCGCTTCATCGCAGTCTCCGCCCAGCCGAGACCGCCGCCGGAAAACATCGCATAGGACAGGTTGGGCGACGGCCCGAACCGGGCGACGCGGACGTCGAGGCCCTGCGCCCGCACCGCCTTGACCGGCACCAGCGCCACCCGCATCAAGAGATCGAGATCGTCCCTGACCCAGGTCGCGGTTGCCGCCAGCGCATCGCGGGCGCGCGCGAGATCATCGGGCGCCACCGCAAAACTTGCGCCGTCGCCGCCGAACACGAACGGAAACTCGCGGCCGTCGAGCGCATTGGTAACGGCCGCGATCACCGAAGCGCCGGCCATGTTGACCGCCTTGTAGCGCGCTTCCGCGATCGCTTTCGTCGATTCTAGGATATCGGCAACCCCGATGCTCCAATCGTCAGGCAAAGGCAAATACAGCGCCGGGTCCATCAGGCTGCCAAAGCCGCGAAAGACCGGGACGCTGCCGTAAAAAGTGTCGCTGCCGGTGGATGTGATCATGGCTTTCGGGATGGTCCGGATTTTTGGAATTGTCAGCCAGATAAGGGCGGGCTTGAAAGCCGGGTTCGCGGCTGGAAGCCGCATATTGAACAGAAAAGCCCCACGCAAATAAAGCCTTTTCCGACGTCTTGGCCTCGGCTGCGGATTTCGAATCCGGTGCTTTCAGCCTGACGAGGGTCATCGAAAATCCCCTGTCTTCTGGTACTTGTAGAGAATGGCGGATTCAATTCCAGCTACCCAGCAACTGACCGTCCACGCCCTCCTGATCGGCGACCGCATCAACACGGCCGGCTTCGAGGGTCAGGTCTTGTCGAGCACGCCGCTTGCGTTGCGCGTCGGAACAAACGGAATGGCGGTGATATTTCGCTATGGCGTTGCGGTGTTTATCGGGCTGACGGCCGACGAGGAGGCCGAGTTTCTCGAGCGATTGCAGACCCGCACCTTCGGCAAGATCACGCCACCCGAGGAAGAATGGGCGAAAATACATATTGCAAGAGAAGCCGAAGAACCGATCCCGGTCGGCGGACCCATTCTGGTCGCGGATTTCTCGCTGGAACGGCTTTTGATCGTATCCGATGCGTTGGCCAAAAGCGTCGTGCTTGGGCGCGACGAACGGGAAGTCGCCAACGTCTTCGATACCATCGAGCCGTTCGCCCGCGAACTCGCGCGGTTCGGGAAGACTTCAAGAAACAGAACCGATCTTCTCAAGCTGATGGGCAACGCGCTGCTGGTGCAGCATCGCCTGTCAGGCCGGGTCGCGGTCGGCGAGAAGCCGGACGTGCTGTGGGACCGGCCCGACCTTGAGCGGCTCTATGCCCGCCTGGAAGACGAATATGAACTCAGCGAGCGCGTCGAGACGTTGAATCGAAAGCTGGCGGTCATTGCCGACACCGCGACCACGCTGGCCGATATCGTCGACACCAAACGATCGCTGCGGCTGGAGATCATCGTGGTGATCCTGATCGCGTTTGAAATCGTGATCACGCTCTATGAGGTCTACGCCCGCAACGGGCATTGAGGCTGGCGTATTGAAGCGTTAGTGCGGAGGATGCACGACTTCATGTTTGCCGGCATTTGCATCGTGGCAGCCGACCAGCTGCACGAGTTTTTGCGGATGCATCTCATGGCCGTGTGAGCCGCCGGCATCCTGCTGCGGCATTGGGCCCGGAGTGCCGCCGTCGGCGATCTCATGTTTCTCATGCGGAAGTTCGGCAGGCACCCGGCCCACGTTGGAAGCAATCATGGACAGCTCCTTCGCTGGCGGATTGATTGACGCGATTGAACCAATCAAGCCATTTGCAGTCTATAGCGTCCAATTGACCGGGACCCATTGATCCGGCTCAACCATGTGCCACAAGCCCGGTTACCCGACGCCCAAATTGGGTTCATACTATGTCGCGCCTGTCTGCACTCCGCAGGGCGCAAGCAAGCGTGTGACAGTCTTGCTGTCGTTTTCAGACGACGATGGAACCGCCACGCGGAAGGAAGAGCGACCTAAGCCGTGTTGCCGGCATCGATGGTCAGCACGCTGCCGGTGATGTTGCGGCCGCCGTCGCCCAGGAGATATTCCACCATGCGGGCGACATCGTCGGTTTCCGGCAGCCGGCGCAAGGCGCTGCGACCGGCGATGCGCTTGCGCTGATCTTCCGAAAGGCTTTGCGTCAGTTCGGTATCGACGAAGCCGGGCGCAATCGCGTTCACGGTGATGCCGAGCTTGCCGACCTCGCGCGCCAGCGACCGGGTAAAGCCTGATGCCGCCGCCTTGGTCGCGCCGTAGACCGACAGGCCGTTATAGCCGGTGGTTGCGATGATCGACGACATATTGATGATGCGGCCGGCGCCGTCGGCCATCATGTGCCGCGCGACGTATTTGGTGAGAACGATCGGCGAGGTGACGTTGAGACGCACCAGGGCCTCGATCTCGGTGTTGTGCATGGTGGCAAGAAGGCCCTCGGTGCCGATCCCGGCATTGTTGACAAGGCCGTAGATGGCGCCGAATTCGTCGCGCAGCGCTTTGACAAAGATCGGGATGGCGTCGATCTCGCTCAGGTCGAACGGCTTGAAGTGTAGGACACCGCTGCCCTGCTTCACGACTTCGCGGATCGTCTCGCGCAACTCGTCGCTTTCGCGCCGCGCCACCGCGATCACATTGTAGCCGGCCGCAGCCAGCCTTCGCGCGATGGCAAGGCCGATGCCGCGACTGCCCCCGGTCACCACGACATTATGCATCGGTTCGCGCCAGCTTTCCGGCCGCCGTGATGTCGAGCGACGGGACGAATTTGATCATGGCCGGCACTTTGTGGGATGCCAGATGCGTCCTGCAATCGGCCAGGATTTTATTGCGAATCTCGTCGCTCCGGCTTGCGTCGCAGCCGTCGGCCAGAATGACGTCGGCGACCACGATCGAACCGGTGATCGGGCTGCGGCGCGACCTGGCGCGGGACATCCGCACCTCCGCACGCCCGTTGATGACGGCCTCGATTTCCTCGGGATGAACTTTGAGCCCGCCGATATTGATGATGCCGCCGCGGCGGCCGACGAAGTGATACCTGTCGCCGCGCAGCTCGACCATGTCGCCGGTGTCGACGAATCCATCAGCATCGGTCAGCGCCGCCGCGTTTTGGCCAACGTACGCATGCGCGGCGCGCGTCGAGCGGATTCGCAGCGACCCGTCCTCGACTTTCATTTCGACTCCATCGCCGCTCTCCCCGAGCATCGTTGCGGGAAAGCCTTCAAGGCCATCGTTCACGGCAAAGCCGACGCCAGCCTCCGTCGACGCATAGGCATGACCGATCGAGGCCAAGGGAAACGCCCGCCTCAAGCCATCGAGCACGGCCTGGTCGGCAATCTCACCCGACAAGCGAACGTAGCGAGGTGAAAATCCAGCCGCCGATCCACTCATCAAGAGCTTCCGCCAGTGCGACGGCGTGCCCGAGATGTGGGTGACGCCGCCGGCCCGCAGGCGTGCGACATAGTCGGCGATCGGCTCGCCGGGTTCCGACAGCACCATCGAACCGGCGCCGATGATGGCGCGCAGGAAAATCTGAAGGCCGCCGTAGCGGCGGATGTCATAGAAGGTCGCCCAAACCGGCGGAGCGCCGCGGGCCGGGCCGTCGGCGACGATCGCGCCGGTCAGTCCCTCCAGGCTATGGCTGACGATTTTCGGTACACCCGAGGTGCCCGACGTCAGCATCAACCATTCCGTCGCGCGCACGGTCTTTGCTCTTGCGGCCGTGTGCACCGGGGCGCGGGCCGCCACCACCAGGTACACTTCCGCGTCCGCCCACCGTGCCGGCTCGTCGGTGACGATGGCATCGATCTCGGCATCTTCGATCAGGGTTTTGACGTGATCGGGGTCGAGGTCGGGCGGGCACAGCAGCATTCGCCGCGCCACGCCGTCGGCCTCCGCCATCGCGAGGGCCGATATCAATTGATCCGTGACCGCCAGCAGCACCGAGCGCCCCGCGAGCTGGCCGAAGCGGCCCACCAGGCAGGTTTCTTCAAGGATATGCGTCAGCGACACCAGCTTTCGCGCATCCGAAATGCTGCGGCCCTTCAGTTCCGGACCGAGATAGTCACGGAGCGCGAAGATTTCACGCGGGGACATTTTCATAGGCCCTGACGAAGTCGCCTATGGTCAACGGAAAGCTGGCGTCCTCGGAAATGGTAAACGGATCGATGCCGAGATCGTCTTCAAGCCGCGCCACCAGGATCGCGAAGCCGAGCGAATCGAAGCCGGTTTCGTGCAGCGACAGATCGTCGGTGAGCGGCGGCAGCGTGACCTGCTGCTCGGCGGCGATCCGCTGCATCTCGGAAATAATCCTTAACCTTATCGACATGGATTGTTGCACCTTCTCAT
>JAQGKJ010000653.1 GCA_028290165.1 Bradyrhizobium sp.
ACCAGCTTGAACGACGCGCGGCCTTCGGCGCGGGCGCGCAATATGTCCAGCGTGGTGTCGGTGTTGCAGCTCAGGCTGTAACGCGCGACGCCGTCGACGAGGCGCTTCGCCACCAGTTGCGTGACGACGTTGAGCCCGCGCGCCAGCAGATATGACGAGGCATGGGTATAATTGGCGGAAATATAGTGCTGCTGCGCAAAGGGCACATGCAGCCACCTTCCCGCCAGAAAGAAGAACTCGATCACATTTATGTTGGGCGGCAGCGCGCCTGCATGGAGCGCGTCGGCATAGGCGAGATCGGGATAGCCACCGAACAGCCGCTCGATGACAGGCGCAATGAAGCGCCGCTCCAGCAGGTTCGAAGGCCGCGGCTTTTCCAGCGTCAGCGCGGAAAACAGGGTCAGGCTGATGGTGCGGTCGGCGCAGGCGCGCGCGTAGAGCGCGTTGACGATGTGATTGGCCTTGCCGAGCCCGAGCGGCAGCCCGACCACCAGATTGCTCCCGACATCGCGGATAATATCCTCCGCAATCGCCTCGGGGTCCGAGAACAGCTTTGGCATCAAGTGCAGGCCCAGGCACCATCGGAGGGGCCAGCGCCCGGAATCGGACGCAGCCGCCTCAAGCTATAGCGCATTCGCACCCGATATTCGTCTGTGACGAACCGGCAACAGCGCAGCACTGAATTCACGGGGTTTCCGCGGCTGACGGTTTGCCTGTGGCGGGCGTGCCCTCTAAACAGGTAAATGTGTCGAAGTCGTCGGCGGGGGCGGACGGCCGGGTTGGCTTACGGGATCATATGATTGGGCGTGCCGCTAAAGTTGGCCACGTGGGAAAGCGCGTGCTTCGATCGGGCATTTGCGCGTGCGTTGCAACTTGCATCGGTCTTGCCACGAGCCCAGCCTGGGGAGAAGCCCTCCCCGAGGCCCTGGCCAAGGCCTATCAGACCAACCCTCAGCTCAACGCCGAACGGGCGCGGCAACGCGCCACCGACGAGAACGTACCACAGGCGCTGGCGGGCTACCGGCCGCAGATCATTGCCAGCCTCAGCGCGGGGTTGCAGGCGGTGCGAAACCTGCTGCCGGACAATACGTTCCAATCCGCGACCTTAAAACCCTGGACCATCGGGGTGACCGTGACGCAGACGCTGTTCAACGGCTTCAAGACTGCCAACAGCGTGCGCGTAGCGGAGCTGCAGGTGCAGTCGGGCCGCGAGGCGCTACGCAATGTCGGCCAGGGCGTGCTGCTCGACGCCGTCACCGCCTATACCAACGTGCTCGCCAACCAGTCGCTGGTCGAAGCGCAACGCGCCAATGTCGCGTTCCTGCGGGAAACCCTCGGGGTCACCCAACGGCGCCTCAATGCCGGCGACGTAACCCCGACCGACACCGCCCAGGCCGAAGCGCGGCTGAGCCGGGGGCAGGCGGATCTTAACGCCGCCGAAGTCAGTCTCGCCGTCAGCCAGGCAACCTACACCCAGGTGATCGGCAACCCGCCCGCGCAATTGCGGCCGGCCGAAACGGTGGACCGGTATCTGCCGCGCAGCCGCGACGAGGCCACTACCATGGCCTTCAAGGAGCATCCGGCGGTCATGGCCGCAGGCTTCGACGTCGATGTCGCCTCGACCACCATCCATGTCGCCGAGAGCAGCCTGCTGCCCACCCTTAGCCTGCAAGGTAGCGCCAGTCACAGCGTTGATTCCGATCCCACCCTCTCGACCTTCAGGACCGACCAGGCTTCGGTGACCGCCCAGATGAACGCACCAATCTATGACGGCGGCACCGCGGCCTCACAGACCCGGCAGGCCAAGGAATTGGCTGCGCAAAGCCGGCTGGTGCTCGATCAGGTGCGCAATCAGGCCCGCACCGCCGCGACCGGCGCCTGGGTCGCGAACGAAGGCGCCAAGATCGCGGTGGCGGCATCGGAATCCGAGGTGCGCGCGGCAGGCGTCGCCCTCCAGGGCGTGCAGAGAGAAGCGGCGGGCGGCCAGCGCACCACGGTCGACGTGCTGAACTCGCAGCAGGATCTGATTACGGCGAAGGCGCGGCTGATCGGCGCGCTGCGTGATCGCGTGATCGCCTCCTACACGCTGCTCAGCGCCATCGGCAGGCTCGACGTCAAGACGCTCAGCCTCAACACGCCGGACTATCTGCCGGACGTGCATTACCATCAGGTGCGCGACGCCTGGCACGGCCTGCGCACGCCATCGGGGCAATGAGGTATCCGACCGTTAACCGCGCACTGATCATGTCGGTCATTTTTCACCGCAGGTTGATTTGCGTTCGCTAGAGTAAGAGCGGCGGATCGAGGCTTCACCAGCCTTTCGATGGTATCCGCCGTCAAGGATCTCGTCGCCGCTTCGCCGGTGCCGGTCGTATTTCGGCGGCGCGCAGGCCGAACTCGGCGTGGAGCAGCCGGGCTTTTCAGATCTGCTGGAACTCGTGAAATTCGGCCGCTTAGCGCGCCCGGCGCGAGAAGAACGAGATCAAGACCGGCAGCGTTACCAGGATCACCAGCGGCGCCAGCATCATGCCGGTAACGACCACCACCGCCAACGGCTTTTGCACCTGCGATCCGATCCCGGTCGACAGCGCCGCCGGCAACAGCCCGACCCCGGCGACCACGCAGGTCATCAGCACCGGGCGCAGTTGCAGTTCGCCGGTGCGGATCACGGCCCGCGCCCGGTCAAAACCTTCGTCGATCAATTGGTTGAACTGCGACAGGATAATGATGCCGTCCATCACGGCGATGCCGAACAGCGCGACGAACCCGATCGCGGCGGATACGCTGAACGGAGTGCCGGTTATCAGAAGCCCGAGCACGCCGCCGAAGATCGCCATCGGAATCACGCTCATGGCGAGCATGGTGTCGACCATCGAGCCGAAATTGAACCACAACAGCACCGCGATCAGCGTGAGGCTGATCGGCACCACGATCGACAACCGCTTGATCGCGTCCTGCAGATTGCCGAACTCACCGACCCACTCGATATGCGATCCCGCCGGAAGCTTGACCTGGGCTGCAACCTTTTCCTGTGCTTCCCTGACCGCGCCGCCGAGGTCGCGTTCGCGCACCGAGAATTTAATCGGCAGATAGCGCTCCTGCTGTTCGCGGTAGATATAGGCCGCGCCCGAGACCAGGTTGATCGACGCCACTTCGCTTAACGGTATCTGCGTCACCGTGCCGTTCGGGCCGGCAGCACCAATCCGCAAGTTCTGGATCGCTTCGGCGCTCTTGCGGTATTCGGGCGCGAGGCGAACGATGATCGGGAAATGCCTATCGCTGCCGGGCTCGTAGAGATCGCCGGCGCTGTCGCCGCCGATCGC